>NZ_VHLC01000064.1:0-50361 GCF_006547355.1 Myxococcus sp. AB036A
GCCCCCGCCACCCAGCGATGCTCCGCGGGCTCCAGCGCCCCGCGCCCGAGCCCCCTCAACGCATCGCGCCCCAGCAGTCGCCCCAACTCCGCCGCGAGCGCCCGGGCAATCCACGGCACACGAGACGGGCGCGCCCGGAGCCGCTCATCCGCGAAGGCACCCGTGAGGCTCAAGCGACTCTCCACCACCCAGAGGCGGTTGAGCGTCGGCGGCATGCGCGCGGAGACGAATTCACGTGGCGCGCGCAGTCCTCCCGTCAGCGTGGACAGGAAGTCGTCATCCAGGACCACCACGGCGCGCGCGGAGCCCCAGTCCGGCATCGCGCGCAGCGGCCGGCCCCACGCCAGGCGGGCGCCCTCGTGCGCGTTCCCCGTCTGCGTGGCGCTGAAGGGCACCACCCGAGCCTTCGGGAAGCGAGCCAGGATGCGCTCGAAGGTCCGGGTCCACAGCGGTGACGCGGTGGGCTCCACCAGCAGGCGAAGTCCCGCCCCTCCGTCCTGGCGCGCGGCGCGACGGCGCACCATCTGGAAGACCTGGGACAGGGAGGTGGGCGCGCCACGGTGGCGGACGGCCCGAGCCCGGTGCGGGTCATACAGGCCCAGCAGCGACGCCTGTTCGTGTGCGCCCGCCGCGCCCAGGCTCTCCGGGTGGGACGGATTGCCCTGCACCAGCGTGGGCCGACCCTCCTGGCTGCGCACCAGGACGCCCCGCGCGTAGCCCTCCAACGAAAGCCCCGTGGCGTAGTGGAGCGGGATGCCCGGAGTGACGTCCGGCGGGGGCCGCGAGTACGGCAGGACCTTCTCCGGCGGCGCGCGGAAACAGCCCGTCAGGCCCGCGGCGGCGGTGCCGAACGCGGCCAACTCCAGCAACACGCGCCGGGACAGCCCCCGAGGTGGCGCATCGGCATCCAAGGGGAACTCACCCGGCGACGGCGCGGGCGCGGCGCCCTGTCTCGCCTCCAGGCTGCGCCAGGGCTCGGCTCCATCCAGGACGGGGAGCGGATATCGGTCGGTCAGCGGTGGCATGTGGAGCACTCGGTCCGGGGCGAGACATCCAGGGCCCGCATCACCGCCAGGCCCACGTCGCGGGCTGGGCCCCGCGGGCTCCACGTCATGTCCGCGACGTGCTCCGGAGGCCGCAGGTGCGGCGCCGGGTCGCGGTGGCACTCCAGGCACCAGCCCATGGTGAGCGGCGCGACCTGCTCCACCAGCGGCATCTGGTCCACGCGGCCGTGGCAGCTCACGCACCCCACGCCCTTGTGGACGTGGATGGCGTGGTTGAAGAAGACGTACTGCGGCAGCCGGTGGACCCTGTTCCACGGAATGGGCCGGTCCTCGAAGTAGCTCTGGCGCACGGGCGCGAGCAGCGCGCTCTCGTTCCAGATCTGCGCGTGACACCCCATGCACCGGCTGGTGGGTGGAATGCCCGCCGAAGGCCCCTGCCACGCGCCGTCATGGCAGTAGCGGCAGCCAATGCCCTCGTCCGCCGCGTGGTGGCGGTGGTCGAACTGCACCGGCTGCTGCACGGGCTCGAAGGCCCCCGTCCCCAGGGGACTGCGGGCCAGCAGCAGCAACGCCACGGGCGTGGCGACCGGCAGCACGGCCATCAGGCCGAGCACGCCTCGCAGGACTCCATCAGTCGCCGGTGGAAAGAGACCCATACACCGCTCAGGCAGGCACGAAGCCCGCACCTAGCGGAGCGGCGTTTGGGGGCGGTAGCGCGGACCTCGCGGCGTGTCCGTTACTCCAAGCCAGGAAGGGACGCCCGTCGGAGAGCGCACACGCGCGTGCCCTCTGGACGGAGGCAGCTCAGTCCGCCTTCACCGCGTCCTCTTCCAGCGCGATGGCGGGGGACGCTCCGTTGTAGACGGCGGCATCCAGCAGGCCCTCTTCGCGCGCCACCAGCACCGGGACCAGCATCTGGCCCGTGACGTTGGTCATCGTGCGCATCATGTCGAGGACGCGGTCGATGGCGAGCAGGTAGCCCAGCCCCTCCAGTGGCAAGCCCGCGGAGCTGAGCACCACCGTGGCCATGACCACCGCCGTCCCGGGCACGCCTGCGGTACCGAAGCTGCCCAGCACCGACGCCAGCAGGATGATGAAGTACTGCGACGCGGACAGCTCCAGGCTGAAGTACTGCGCGACGAAGAGCGACGCGATGGCCGGGTAGATGGCACCGCACCCATCCATCTTGATGCTGGCCCCCAGCGGCACGGCGAAGGCCGCGTAGTCCTTGTTGACGCCCAGGTTGTTCGTCACGGCGCGCAGGGCCACCGGCATGGACGCGAAGCTCGACGAGCTGACGAAGGCCACCTGCATGCCGGGCGCGGCGCCCCGGAAGAAGCGCAGTGGATTGAGCCCGTGCGTCATCAGGAGGCCGCCGTACACGAAGACGATGTGCAGCGCGCACGCTACGTACAGCGCCAACACCAGCTTGCCCAGCGGCAACAGGCGCTCGAAGCCGTAGGTGCCCACCAGTGCGGCGATGAGGCCGAAGGTGCCCAGCGGCGTGAGCTCCAACACGAAGCGGGTGACCTGAATCATCGCGTCGCTGGCCTCGCGGACCAGCTCGCGCAGCCGGGCCGTCTTCGCGCCGAGCTTCACCAGCGCGAAGCCCAGCAGGCCGGCGAAGAAGATGACCTGGAGGATCTTCCCGTTCGCGAGCGCCGCGAATGGGTTGGTGGGCACCACGTCCAGCAGCACCTGGATGGGACCGGGCACGTCCCGTGGCTTGTAGGTTTCGGTGGCCATGAGCTGGCCCACGCCCTCCCCCGGGCGCAGCAGCGCGGCGACGGCCAGGCCCACTCCCACCGCCAGCGCGGCGGTGACGCCGAACCAGAGGAACGTCTTGCCGCCGAGCACCGCCATGCTCTTCTGCCCGTGAAGCGCCGCCACCGCGTTGATGACCGCGAAGAACACCAGCGGTGTGGCGATCATCTTGATGAGGTTGACGTAGAGCGTGCCCAGCGGCTGGAACCAGGGCCCCGCTGGCTCCCCCACGAGCCACCCGGCCACGGCCCCGAGCACGAACGCCCCCAGGACACGTTGCCAGAAGGGGATGCGGAACCAGGCGGAGACGAGCTTCTTCACGGGGGAGACCTCTCGACGGCGGGCGGCGGACGATAACCCCGGGCTCCAGACCGCGCAGGGGGAAGCGCAGAATTTGCGCCAGGGGTGCCCACGCCGGGGATCCGGGTTTTGCAGCGTCCGACCGGCCCCGGCGGGACGCCACAGAGCAACAGGGCCTCCCATTTATTCCCGAGGAGCGGTACACCTGGGCCCCATCATGGCCGAGACCTCTTCGCTCAACATCCCCACTGTCGACCTCGCCGACCTCGCGTCGGATGACTCCGCTCGCGTCGAGCGCGCCGCCGCGGCGATCCGCGAGGCCTTTGGCGTCTTTGGCCTCGTGTATCTGAAGAACCACGGCGTCGACACCCAGGCGCTGAACCGGTTCTACGACGCGTTCGCGGCGTTCATCGCCCGGCCCGCCGAGGAGAAGAAGCCCTACGGCCGCGCGGACATCTGGTACCAGCGCGGCTGGACGCCTCCGAACACCGAGGTCGCGGTCGCCAGCAATGGCCAGCCGGACTTCAAGGAGTGCTATTTCGTCGCGCCCTACCCCAACGACGCGCAGTCCGCGCTCGAGTTCCCGGAGCTGTACCCGGAGAACGTGTGGCCCCACAACGCGCCGCCCTACTTCGAGGACGGCATCATGACGCTGGGCCGCTCCCTCCATGAGGCCGGCCTGAAGCTGCTCCGTGGCTCCGCGGTGGCCCTGGGCCTGCCGGAGACGCTGTTCACCGACCTGTGCGACCGGGCTGCCCACGTCACCCGCGCGCTCCAGTACCTGCCGCTCACCAACGCGCAGGTGAACACGGACATCGTCTGGGGCGAGGAGCACACCGACTTCAACCTGCTCACCCTGCTCCCGGGCGGCCGCTTCCTGGACCCGGACGGCAGCCCCGCGCCCGGCCCCGACAACAAGAGCGGCCTCTACCTCCGCACCCGCGCGACGCCCGATGCGCCCAACGGACTCAAGGTGCGGGGAACCGCGCCCGCGGGCTGCATCGTGGCGCAGGTGGGCCAGCAGTTGGAGATCCTCACGGGTGGCACGTTCCTCGCCACGCCGCACGTCATCACCGCCCCGGGCGTGCCGGGCTGGCAGCGCCAGTCCGCCGCGCACTTCATGCACGTGCACACGAACACCGTGCTCTTCCCGCTGGAGAAGTTCCGCAGCGCGGATGCCGTCCGGAACTACGCGCCGCCCGTGCTCGCTGGGACGTATGACATCAAGACGCTCGTGGACATCGGCCTTGCGCCCGCGAGCGCGCTCGACAAGCTGGGCTACCGGCACTACGACCGGCTGAACCGCCAGCGCGCTGGCGCGTAATCCTGCGGTACCGCTTGAGGCCCCGGAGACAGCCGGGGCCTCGCGTGAAACACAGCCATCAATCACAGACAGACAAACACAGACACGCAAGGACAGTCTTTACATGTCTATGTTTTCACTGTTCGCAATGGCAGACTTCGTCATTGGCGAAGCCCCTTGTCGTCCGCGCATCACCTGCCGGAGGGTGCCAAAAACCACTGAAAAGAACTTCATGTAGGTATTGCCCTCCCATGAGGCGCATTTCCTCGCGAGGAGGCAAGCCAGCGGCTCCTGAAAAACCACTGATGACGTGTTCATGTAGGCATTGCACATCCCCTCCCGAGCCTGGCCGCGCGCAAACGTGCCAGGCGGGCGGGCGACCGGCATCACGACCCGCGAAAATTGCCTGAAGGTTCGTTCATGTAGGCATGGCACATCCGTGCCCCAGGCTCTTGGGACATCCGCCCTGAGTCCGTGCGTCGCCGCCATCCGTGTGTGTCGCCTGAGCGACAGAGGTTCCGTCCCAGCGGCAGAGGCAATGGCGTCCTGGCGGCAGACCAGTCAAGGGTAGCTCGCCCTGCCCCCCCCGTCGGCGCAACCCGCCTCAGGGTGAGGAGCTCCGCCGCACGATGCACCCCATCATCGACTTCAAGACGCTCTTCGACGTCTCACCCAACCCGTACATGCTGCTCGACCGCGAGCTGCGCTTCGTCGCCGCCAACCCGGCGTACCTGCGCGTCACGGCCAGCAAGCTGGACGAGCTGCTTGGCCGAAGCGTCTTCGAGGCCTTCCCGGACGACCCCTCGGACCCGAACAACGCCAATCTCCGGCAGCTCCGGGAGTCCTTCCTGCGCGTCCTGACAAAGCGGGCGCCGGACATCCTGGCCCTGATTCCCTACCGCGTCCCCGAGTTGACGAATCAGGGCGTCGTCCCGACGTACCGGTACTGGAGCGCCACCCACATCCCCCTGCTCGATGCCTCGGGCGAGGTGGCCTACATCCTCCAGCACACCATGGACGTCACGGAGCTCCAGCGGCTGCAGGAGGCCGTCCAGACTGCGACCGGCTCCACCGGCCCCCGCAAGCCTCCACCGTCGCAGCTGGAAGCCGGCGTCTTCCTGCGCGCGCTGCAGGTCCAGGAGGCGAACCAGAACCTGGATCAGGAGCGGCGCCACCTCCGTCGACTGTTCGAGCAGGCGCCGGGCTTCATGTGCTTCCTTCGCGGCCAGGGCCATGTCTTCGAGCTGGCGAACACGGCCTACATGCAGCTCGTCGGACACCGGGACATCCTCGGCAAGCACATCCGGGACGCCCTGCCCGAACTGGATGGCCAGGGATACTTCGAGTTGCTGGACCGTGTCTTCACCACGGGTCAGGCCTTCGTCGGCCGGGGCATGAAAGTCTCGCTCCAGCGAACCCCTGATGACACGCTGGCGGAGAGCTACGTCGACCTCGTGTATCAGCCCATCATCGAGCCGGACGGGTCCATCTCCGGCATCTTCGTCCAGGGCCACGACATCACGGAGCAGAGGCGCGCCCAGGACGAGCTGCGCCAGTACAAGGACCACCTGGAGGCGCTCGTCCGGGAGCGCACCCGCGCATTGGAGGAGAGCGAGGCCGAACGGCGTCAAGCAGAGGCCGCCCTCCGGCAGGCCCAGAAGATGGAAGCGGTGGGCAAGCTCACCGGCGGCGTGGCGCACGACTTCAACAACCTGCTCCAGGTCATCAGCGGAAACTTGCAGCTCCTGTTCCGGGATGTGGGCGACAACGCCCAGGCGCAGCGCCGGTTGAGCACGGCGGTGGGCGCGGTGGAGCGCGGCGCCCGGCTCGCGTCCCAGTTGCTGGCCTTCGCCCGGCGGCAGCCGCTCAATCCCACGGTCATCAACCTGGGCCGCATGGTCCGCGACATGGATGACCTGCTGCGGCGCGCGCTCGGCGAGGACGTGGCGCTGGAGACCATCATCGGCGGCGGGCTTTGGAACACGTTCGCCGATCCGAACCAGCTCGAAAACGTCATCCTCAACCTGGCCATCAACGCGCGTGACGCCATGGCGAGCGAAGGCAAGCTGACGGTCGAGGCCGGCAACGCCATGCTGGATGACCACTACGCCCAGCTCCACCCGGACGTCGTGCCGGGCCAGCACGTGTTGCTGGCCATCTCCGACACCGGCTGCGGCATGCCCCCCGAGGTGCTGGAGCGCGCCTTCGAGCCGTTCTTCACCACCAAGCCCGAAGGCCGCGGCACGGGCCTGGGGCTCAGCATGGTGTATGGCTTCGTCAAGCAGACGGGCGGCCACGTCAAGATCTACAGCGAGGTCGGCCACGGGACGACCATCAAGATCTACCTCCCCCGTTCGCTCCAGGCGGAGATGCCGCGCGCCGAGGTCACCTCCGAACAGGTCGAGGGCGGCACCGAGACGCTGCTCGTCGTCGAGGACGACGCGGAGGTGCGCGCCACCGCGGTGGAGATACTGACGGAGCTGGGCTACCGCGTGCTCAAGGCCTCTGACGGGCAGAGCGCGCTCGCGGTCATCCACAGCGGCATCCCCATTGACCTGCTCTTCACCGACGTGGTGATGCCCGGCCCGGTCCGCAGCCCCGAACTGGCGCGGCAGGCCAAGGCCCTCTCCCCGGACCTGGAGGTGCTCTTCACGTCCGGCTACACGGAGAACGCCATTGTCCACGGCGGCCGGCTGGATCCAGGGGTCCAACTGCTGAGCAAGCCCTACCGCCGCGAGGACCTGGCGCGGAAGATCCGCCAGCTCCTGGCCGCCCGGCAGCAACGCATCACCCAGCGCGAAGCCCCCCAGCCGACCCGCAGCGGCGCCACCGCGCCGATACCCGCTCGCGTGAAGCGGACCGCGCTGCGCATCCTCCTGGTGGAGGACGACGAGAACATCCTCCTCCCCGCCTGCGAGCTGCTGGAGACGATGGGCCACACCGTGACGGCCGTCACCTGCGCGGAAGAAGCCACGCCCTTCTTGCGCGCACAGGGGTTCGACCTCCTGTTCACCGACGTGAGCCTGCCCGGCAAGTCCGGCATCGAGCTGGCCCACCAGGCCGTCCAGGACGTGCCCGGCCTTCGCGTCATCATCGCGTCCGGCCACGGCACCAACGTGGACACCGGTGATGCCAAGGGGCCGCTCGCCGGCGCCGTCCTCCTGCCCAAGCCCTACGGCCTGTCCCAGATCGAGCAGGCGCTCGCCCAGGCCATGGCCTGAAGGTGAATTCAGGTTCATGCAGTGCGTCATGCAGCCCCCTACGCGGGGCGCTTGCTCCTCGCGCGCCAAAGTCCGTTAATCGGGCGTATGAAATTCCTGAGAGAGCTCCGCTCGGTCCTCAACCTGACCGTGCTGGTGGCCGGGCTCGGCTACTTCGTCGACCTCTTCGACATCACGCTGTTCGGCGTGGTGCGTGTCGCATCGCTCAAGGACATCGGCGTCACCGACCCGGCCGACATCCTCCAGAGCGGCCTGCTCATCTACAACGCGCAGATGGTGGGCATGATGGTGGGCGGCCTGCTGTGGGGCGTGCTCGCCGACAAGCGTGGGCGCCTGTCGGTGATGTTCGGCTCCATCCTGCTCTACTCCTTCGCGAACCTGGCCAACGCCTTCGCCTGGGACGTCACCAGCTACGCCGTTCTCCGCTTCCTCGGAGGCGTGGGGCTCGCGGGTGAGCTGGGCGCGGCCATCACCCTGGTGGCGGAGTCCCTGCCCAAGGAGAAGCGCGGCCTGGGGACCACCATCGTCGCCACGCTGGGCATGCTCGGCATCGTCGCCGCGGCCTTCCTGGGCCAGCACATGCACTGGAAGACGGCCTACCTCACCGGCGGCTTCATGGGCCTCGCGCTCCTCTTCGCGCGCTTCAAGGTGTCGGAGTCGGAGCTGTTCGCCAAGAAGATGGACCCCGCGCGCGCCAACCCGCTGCTGCTCCTCACCGGTGGCCGGTTCCTCAAGTACATCTGCTGCATCCTCATCGGCGTGCCCATCTACTTCACCACAGGCATCCTCTTCACCTTCGCGCCCGAGCTGACGGCCGGCCTCAACGTCCACGGCACCGTGACGGCAGGCAACGCCATCCTCTATGGCTCCATCGGCCTGACGCTGGGTGACTTGCTGGCGGGCGTCTTCAGCCAGTGGCTCAAGAGCCGCAAGCGCGCGGTGGCGATGAACCTCACCGCGGGCTTCGTGCTGATGCTCGTCTACGGCCTCACCCCGGGCCTCACCAGCACCATGGTGTACGGGCTGAGCTTCCTGATTGGCATCACCGTGGGCTACTGGGCCGTGCTGGTGACCATGGCCGCCGAGCAGTTCGGCACCAACATCCGCGGCACCGTGGCCACCACCGTCCCCAACTTCGTGCGTGGCTCGGCGGCGCTCGCGGCCAGCGGCTTCGCCTACCTGAAGGGCGAGCTGTCCGTGTCCACCGCGGCGATCATCGTCGGCAGCGTCTGCTTCGGCCTGGCGCTGCTGGCCCTCACCCGGCTGGAAGAGACGTTCCACCGGGACCTGGATTACGAGGAGACGGCGAACGGCCCGCAGCCGGCCGCCCAGCCCTCGCAGTCCGGCACCTGACGCACGGCGCGGCGCTCACGCGGCGCCGCGCCCTGAATCGGACGTTCGCCCCGGCAGCCGTTGCTCCGGGGCCCACCGGATGCATACAGCGCGCACATGGAACATGTGTCGCTGCGTCCCATTCAGAAGGTCCTCTGCGCCAACCGCGGTGAGATTGCCATTCGCGTCTTCCGCGCGTGCAACGAGCTGGGCATCCGCACCGTCGCCATCTACAGCGACGAAGACCGCACCCACGAGCACCGCCACAAGGCCGACGAGGCGTACCTCGTGGGCCGGGGCAAGCGGCCCGTGGAGGCGTACCTGGGCATCGACGAAATCCTCGACGTGGCCGTGAAGGCGGGCGTGGACGCCATCCACCCCGGCTACGGCTTCCTGTCGGAGAACGCCGCCTTCGCGGAGGCGTGTGAGCGGCGCGGCATCCGCTTCATCGGCCCGCGCTCGGGCGTGGTCCGCACCATGGGCGACAAGGTCGCCGCCAAGCACCTGGCCGAAGCGTGCGGTGTCCCGGTGGTTCCTGGCATCACCCTGGAGGGCGACGACGCGCACGTGCTGGAGCAGGCCCGTGCCTTCTTCGCGAAGCAGGGTGGCCCCATCCTGGTGAAGGCGGCCCATGGCGGCGGCGGCCGAGGCATGCGCGTGGTGCGCGAGGCGAAGGCGCTGGAGGATGCGCTGGCCTCCGCGCGTTCAGAGGCGAAGAGCGCCTTCGGTTCGTCGTCGGTGTTCCTGGAGCGCTTCCTGGAGCACGTGCGCCACATCGAGGTACAGCTTCTGGGAGATTTGCACGGCAACATCGTCCACCTGCACGAACGGGACTGCTCCGTGCAGCGGCGCCACCAGAAGGTCATTGAGATTGCCCCCGCGCCCAACCTGGCCCCGGCGGTGAAGGAGGCCATCTGCGACGCGGCGGTGCGGCTGGCGCGCAAGGCCGGCTACACCAGCGCTGGCACCGCCGAGTTCCTGGTGGCGGGCGACGCCTTCTACTTCATCGAGTGCAATGCCCGCCTCCAGGTGGAGCACACCGTCACCGAGCAGGTGACGGGCGTGGACCTGGTGCAGAGCCAGCTTCGCATCGCGGAGGGCTACCGGCTGGACGCGCCGGAGGTGGGCATCTCCCGGCAGGAGGACGTGGTGCCCCGGGGCTACGCGGTGCAGTTGCGCGTCACCACCGAAGACCCCGCCAACCAGTTCATGCCCGACGCGGGCGTCATCACCGCCTGGCGCGCGGCCACGGGCTTCGGCATCCGGCTGGACGGCTCCAACGGCTACACCAACGCCGTCATCTCCCCCTACTACGACTCCATGCTGGTGAAGGTCATCGCCTACGCGCCCACGTTCCAGGGCGCGGTGATGAAGGGCCAGCGCGCGCTGCGCGAGTTCCGCATCCGCGGCGTGAAGACGAACCTGCCCTTCCTGGAGAACGTGCTCGCCCACCCCGCCTTCCAGCAGGGAGAGACGTACACGCGCTTCATCGACGAGACGCCGGAGCTGTTCCAGTTGGAGCCCCGCAGGGACAGGGCCACCAAGCTGCTCCAGTACCTGGGCGACGTCATCGTCAACGGGCACCCCACCATCAAGAAGGACCAGCGGCTCAAGCCCACGCAGTTCCTGGAGCCGCGGCTGCCGGTGACGCCTTCGGGCCCGGTGCCTCGGGGCACCGCGCACATCCTGGCGGAGAAGGGCCCGCGCGGGCTGGCGGACTGGGTGCTGGCTCAGAAGCGCGTGCTGCTGACGGACACCACCATGCGGGATGCGCACCAGTCCCTGCTGGCCACGCGCATGCGCACGCGGGACATCCTCCGCGTGGCCCCGGCCACCGCGCACCTGGCCTCCGAGCTGTTCAGCCTGGAGAGCTGGGGCGGCGCCACCTTCGACACCACCTACCGTTTCCTCAACGAGGACCCGTGGGCCCGCCTGCGCGCGCTCAAGGCCGCCGCGCCCAACCTGCTCCAGCAGATGCTCCTGCGCGGGGCCAACGCCGTGGGCTACACCAGCTACCCGGACAACGTGGTGGAGGCCTTCATCGACGAGGCGGCCGAGGCGGGCGTGGACGTGTTCCGCATCTTCGACAGCCTCAATGACCTGGGCAGCATGGAGGTCTCCATCCGCCGCGTGCTGAAGACGGGCAAGGTGGCGGAGGTGGCCATCTGCTACACGGGCGACGTCGCCAACCCCAAGCGCACGAAGTACACGCTGGACTACTACGCGGACCTCGCGAAGCGGATTGAAGACTCCGGCGCGCACTTCCTCTGCATCAAGGACATGGCGGGCCTCTTGCGCCCGCGCGCGGCGGCCATGCTGGTGCGGCGCCTGCGCGAGGTGACGCGCCTGCCCATCCACCTGCACATGCACGACACGTCCGGCAATGGCATCGCCAGCTACCTGGAAGCCATCGAGCAAGGCGTGCACGTGGTGGACGTGGCGCTGGGCAGCATGGCGGGCCTGACGAGCCAGCCCAGCCTCAACGCGCTGGTCAGCGCCCTGCGCGGTCATCCTCGTGAGACGGGCCTGGCCAACGCGCGCCTTCAACCGCTGGCCAACTACTGGGAGGACGTGCGCGAGTACTACGCCCCCTTCGAGGCCGGCCTCAAGAGCACCACCAGCGAGGTGTACTATCACGAGATTCCGGGCGGCCAGTACTCCAACCTCCGGCCGCAGGTGGCGGAGCTGGGCCTGCTGGGCCGGTGGAACGACGTGAAGGACGCCTTCGCGCTCGTGAACGTCCTGGTGGGCGACATCCCGAAGGTGACGCCGTCGTCGAAGATGGTCGGTGACTTCGCCATCTTCCTGCTCAAGAACGACCTCACGGTGCGCGCTTCCACGCTGGCGGAGGCGGCCGCGCTCACGCGCCAGAGGCTGATTGAACAGGCGCCGCGCCTGGACTTCCCCACCAGCGTGGTGGGCTACTTCCGGGGTGAACTGGGCCAGCCGCCCAACGGCTTCCCCGAGGACCTGCGCGCCGCCGTGCTCAAGGGCCTGCCCCGCGTGGAGGGACGGCCCTCCGCCAGCCTGCCGCCGCTGGACCTGGACGCGCTCCAACGGGAGCTCTCCGCGAAGACAGGACATGCGCTCAACCGCGTGGACGCCATCTCCAGCGCGCTCTATCCGCGCGTCATGGCCGGCTACCTGGAAGACCTGGGGCGCTACGAGGATGTGTCCATCCTCGACACCCCGAACTACTTCTACGGCATGGAGGTGGGACAGGAAGTCTGGGTGGACCTGGAGCCGGGCAAGACGCTGGTCATCAGCCTGTCCGCGGTGGGCGAGCCAGATGAAGAAGGCGTGCGCACCGTCTACTTCGTCCTCAACGGCCACACCCGCACCGTGCACGTGAGGGACCGCAGCCGCGCCGCCACCGTGGAGGCGCGGCGTCAGGCGGACCGCGCCAATCCCAGCCACGTCGCGGCGAGCATGCCGGGCACCGTCATCGCCCTGCATGCCAAGTCGGGAGACACCGTGGAGGCGGGCGCGCCCCTCGTCACCCTCGAGGCGATGAAGATGGAGACGGTGGTGCGGGCCCCGCGCGCCGGCACCGTGGCGGAGGTCGTCCCCGCGCTCAAGGCCTCCGTCCAGGGCGGAGACCTGCTGGCGGTGCTCCAGTGATGGAGGGCCCGGACTCTCAGAAGGTCACCGTCACCACCACCGTGTCCGCGTAGGCCCCCGCGGGGATGGCCTGTCCGGCCGGGATGCGCCCGAAGATGGGCACCGTCACCTCCACGCCGAACAAGGGGATGACGGGCCCATAGCGCCCCGTGCCCGACGTGCCGTTGCCCCAGACGATGAGGCGCGTCGCGTCCACGTAGAGGTTGTATTCCAAGCGCTGGGCGCCCGGCCCCGCCATGCTGCGCGCCAGGGGGGTGCCGGAG
Organism: Myxococcus sp. AB036A; assembly: GCF_006547355.1. Lineage (NCBI taxonomy): Bacteria > Pseudomonadati > Myxococcota > Myxococcia > Myxococcales > Myxococcaceae > Myxococcus > Myxococcus sp. AB036A. The sequence goes on from NZ_VHLC01000064.1 coordinate 12,809, forward strand.
CCACCGGCGCTGAAGTCGATGGTGATCGGGGTGACCTGCCCTTCACACCGGTAGGTGATGCTCCCGGCGGAGTCCCGGGGCAGCAGGTCGGTGGTGAGGTAGGTGCCGAAGCTCACCCCCATCGTGCTGCGTATCTGGCAGACGGCCCCTGCCAGTCCTGGCAGCAGCCCGCATACGCCAGCCACCGCGAACGCGGCCGCCCTATTTCGCCTCGTCATGGACACACCTCACCGTTCCCAGGTCAATGACCTTGCCCTCGAGGGATGGAACTTCCAGCGAGGTCGCGCAACGGCCCTTGGGGTAGACGACTGTCGCGGGCAGACGCCCTTCGGGCAGGCCCACCAGCTCGAACTCACCATTCCACCCGATGGGTGAACTCCACTTCTCTCCGTCCTTCTCGACGCGAAGCTCACCGTAGGACAGCCAGCGCGTGTCCTCCGCCGAGTCGATGGTCACCTTGCCCCGGTAGGCGCGGACCGTCTGCGTCTTGAAGTCCAGCACCACGCCGCCTCGCTGGTACGTGGCCACCACCTGCTCCGTGGAGGGGATGTAGACGTCCAGCGGCACCTGATGCTCCGCCAGCGAGAGCCGGTTGGCGTTGTAGGCCTGGAGCCGCGTCACCACCAGCTCGCCGCTCGAGTCCGTGCGCCCGATTTCGTGGTTGTTGAGCCGCACGCCCACGCCCTCCACGCCCTTCACGCGAACCAGCGCGTAGCCCTGGTCCACCGCGCGCGTGGGATGCACGCGTCCGCCAATCAGCACCAGGCCGCCGGCGACCTCGGCCATGCCCGCCATCCGTCCTTCGAACCACTCCGCGCCCGCGCTGACGCGGCCCACGTTGGAGTCGAAGTCGGCGCGCGCCATCGCCTGGTCCACCGCCCCCACCCTGCCCTGCACCTGGTAGCCCAGGCCGCCCTCCATGGGCACCGAGCGCGCGATGTCCACCGACGTGGTCCCTTCCCCGCGCAGCGCCTGGGAGTGCCCCACCGTGCCCGTGGTGCGGGAATCGAAGATGGCGTTCAGGTACACCATCCCCTCGATGGCGGAGCCGCCTCGCTCGGAGTTGCTGCGGTTGGCGGAGAAGGACAACGTCGACCAGTCCGTCAGCCGCGCGGAGGTGGTGGCGCCCAGCCACGTCGTCCACCCGTCCCGCTGGTAGCGTGACAGCATCGCCTGCCCGCCCACGCTGACGCTCTCCCCCAGCGCCAGGAACAGCGAGCCGCCCGTCTCCACGGTAGGGTGGTCGTCATCCAGCTTGAGGCTGGTGTGCGTGTAGGACTCGTTCATTCCCCGGCCGAAGACGGAGCCGCCCACCCAGCGGCGCTGGAGCGCGTACACGATGCCCGCCGCCAGCCCCGTCCGCCGCTCGCTGCGGCTGATGGCCTGCGACAGCTCCAATTCGCCGAAAGGCAGTTGGATGAGCTGCATGGCGCCGGTGCTGACGACGTTGGGCGCCAGCTCCAGCCGCACGCCCGGCGTCAGCCACGATGTGAGGCCCATGCGGAAGTTGCCCAGGAGCATGGGCCGGCCGAAGGCGAAGTTGTAGAGATTGACGGACTCCCGCTCGATGCCCGCGGAGAGCCGGTAGTCGACCACGCCCGGCGAGAGCTGCTGCCCGCTGAGATAGTAGGACGTGTTCACCTCGCTCGCCCGGCCGAACGCGTCCCGGATGACGTAGCGCGTGTTGCCCTCGCCCCGGGGCACCGTGAGGTTCTCCAGCCGGAAGGGACCGGGCGGGAGCTCGGTGCGCTTCACCAGGTGGTTGTTGACGTAGACCTCCAACGTGGACGGCGTGGTGACGTCGCCCGCGAAGTCCTGCATCGGGTTGCGCACGAAGTACGGATTCAGCTCGAAGGTGCGCATGAGGTGGAAGCCGGCCACCACCGCACCTCCGCCCAGCACGCCGCCAAATCCCGTGGACTCACCCGCGATGGCGCGCACCATGTGCTTGGGGAAGTCCAACGAGAGCTGCGTGAGCCCCCGCAGGGGCACGGAGCCGGGCCGCCATCGCGCCTGCGTCGTCAACAGGCCCCGCCCCACCGACGCGCCGGCCTCTCCAAAGAAGGTCAGCGAGGTGTTGCGGGCGTGGGCCGCGTAGTTGATGAAGCCGCTGGGACTGCCGCGGACGGAGTAGTCCGACGGCGCCTGCGGCCCGAGGTTGATGCGCGTCTGTCCGAAGACGGACGCGGGCAGCTCGCACGACAGGCTGACGGTCCGCTCGTTCAGGGAGCAGCGCCCTTCGGGCTCCAGGGACCGCGCGGAGATGTATGTCTTTCCTTCGATGACTTCCTGGCGGCCCCCGAGCGCCACCAGGTCCACGCCATGGGCCTCGAGCGTGGCCGCGGGGAGCAGCACGTCGCTGCCCCGCAGCATGGGGAAGGTGGCGCCGCGGGGGACGCCGTTCAGGGTGAAGTCCGCGACGATGGGCATCGGCGGCGCGGAGGGGCTGTCGGCCACGGGAACTTGCGCGGCCGCCGACAAGGCCCCCAACGACAAGGATAACGCCAGCACCGTGCATGAGGGCGCGCGGGTGACTGCAAGCCGGGAGGGGGCCATGGTGCGTCGGTCAGCGAGCGCAGGGAGCGGGAGATTCCACGGGAGAGGTCTGACGGAGCACGCCCTGGTCGGTCTCCATCTCCACTTCCACCGTGCGGACCTTGCGGCAGGCCTTGCCAGCGATCTCCATGGCATACACCTGCGCGTCGCCTGCCAGGACGTACCAGCCGGGCTCCTCTTTCTCGACCAGCCGCTTGCCCTTGGCGTCGAGCCCCCGGACCCGAAGGTTCCGGATGAAGAAATTCACCGTGCCCGGGTTCTGCACCCGGACATGGAACTTCGACTCGCGCAGCACGGCCTCCGCGATCTGGCCTTGAATGGTCTTCTTCTTGGGGGCGACAAAGACAGGCACTGAGACGCGGGTGAGGACATTCAACCCAGTTGACTGGGTGGACGGTTGCAGCGGGGGAAGCTCCTCCACGATGATTCGGAAGGAGCGTTCGGTATCCTGTGGAGCCGAGGAGCTCCCCACCCGGATGGGGCGGGACTCCCCGGGCTCCAACGTCAACATGGACGGGAAGAAGAACAAGTCCTGAGTCGGCGCGAGCGACATGCGCCCTTCTTCGTCCTGAACCCAGGAATAGACAGAGGCTTGGAAGCGTGTGGTTTCGCTGCTCTTGTTCCTCACGTTCATCACCACGCCACGGGCGCTTGAATCCAATTCAAGCCGAACCGGACTGACATCGAGCTCAGCCGCGCTCGCGGTCCCCATGGCAATCCATCCCAAGGCAGCCGAACACATCAGGCCGCCAGTCCAAGACAGAAGACGGTTACGCATGTGTTATCGCCCCGAATCAGAAGGTGATGGTGGCGACGACGGTGTCGTTGTACGTGCCAGAGGGAACGTTCTGGCCGCGCGGAACCGTGCCGTAGACCAGCACGGGGACGGGCAGGCCCGTGCCCAGGAACGGGAGGCCCGTGCCAGCGGTGTTACCCCACACGATGAGGCGGGTGACGTCCTGGTACAGGCTGTACGCGAGGTAGTCCGCCGACGCCGTGTTGCGCATCCGGCGCAGCGGGGCCGCGTCCGTCGAGCCCGCGGCCGGGTGCAGGCCCTGGCCCAGGGTGATGACCGCGGTGCCGAGCAGGGTGCACTGCACGCTCAGCGCGCCCGTGCCGAACAGGTCGATGCCCAGCGCGGAGTTGACGATGATGGGGTCGTACGTGCCGAAGTTCAGCGTGCCGCCGCCGCCGCCGGCGCCAATGGAGCAGGAGCCACCGACGTTGGCGGTGACGTTCAGGTTGGCGGTGGAGGTGGCGGCCTCAGCGGGCGAGAAGGCGACGAGGGACGCGGCGGCGGTGACAGCGGCAACGGCAGTCTTGATTGCGTTCATTGAGTTGCGTGCTCCATCGAGCGGCCGGTTGATTCCGGCTGCGTCAGGGCATTGCAACCCGCTCGCCGCCCGCTGAGCGGTCCGGCGGACCCCTCCCTTCAGCGCATGTCGCACCAATGCCTCGCGTGCGCTTCCAGGCAATACGTGGAAATTGTTTCTTGTTTGTTTTTACAGCGAAACGCACACATGTCCCTGGAGGGAGCCCTTCAGGGAGGGACGGACAGGCTTCGCGGCCCGCGCCAGGTCCTTGGCATGTGGCATCGTGTGACAGGGTGTACCCAGGCGGCGTAAGTTCATTGCCCACGCTGGGCAAGACTCTACCCACCCCTGGAACGAGAAGCGCGAGGGTGTCCGGCGGCGTCTACCCGGTGACACGCGCGTTCCCCAGCCGAACGGAACTGAACTGCCCAGCACGTCCGTCCTTGCTACCCACTTCTGGCGAAGCGCCGGACGCGCTCAGTCCACCTTCGCCACGCGGCGGCGGTCTCCGAGGAACTCCTCCACGCCCTGGGCAATCGCCTTGGCGACCTCGGTCTGGTAGGCCTTGGACTTGAGACGTGCCTCTTCGTCTGGATTGGAGAGGAACGACGTCTCCACCAGGATGGCCGGCATCTTCACGCCCAACAACACATAGAAGAGCGCTTCCTTGTGGCCCAGGTCACGGATGCCCTTGTACTTGCGGGAGAGGCCCCCCACGAGGCTGCGCTGCACCTGGGTGGCGAGCCGCGTCGACTCCTCGGTGTTCGCCTTGGTGGCCAGGTCGGCCAGGATGAACTGGAGGTCGCTGATGCCCTTCTCCGAGGACGCGTTCTCCCGCGCGGCCAGGCGGATGGAGTAGCGGTCCGCCGACGTGTTGAGGGTGTACGTCTCGATGCCGCGCAGCGTGCGCTTCTCCGCGGCGTTGCAGTGGACGGAGATGAACAGGTCACCGTGCTCGGCGTTGGCGTACTTGGCGCGGTCCTCCAGGCGGATGAACCGGTCATCGTCGCGGGTGAGCACCACCTCCAGGCCCTTCTCGCGCAGCTCCTCCGCCAGCTTGAGGGAGATGGACAGCGCCACGTCCTTCTCGCGCGTCCCCCCCTTGCCGATGGCGCCCGTGTCGTGACCGCCGTGGCCAGGGTCGATGACCACGCGCCGCACCTTCAGGCCGAGCTGCTCCGCCAGCGTCAGCTCCATGCTGCGCGACTGCTTGGCCACGGCCTTCAGCCGGGCCTGCGCCACCTTGTCGTCCACCGGACGGGTGATGGGACGCGGGGGCTCGGCTGCGGGCGGCTCGGTGCGGGAAGTCTTGGATGCAATGGCGGCGGCGACGGCCGCGTCCAGGCTGCCTTCGCGCGCGTCCGCCTTCGCGGGCGCGCTCGGCTCCTTCTGGGGAATGGTGGGCGACGGCTCGCGCGCCATCTTCTCGATGGCGGCCACCAGGGTGGCTGCAGGGCGCTCCGCGGGGGCCGAGGCCTCCACGGCCGGAGCCTGCTGCGCGTCGGCCGAGGCAACGGCCTTTCCAGGGCTGGACGTGTCGCTGGACGCATCCACCGAGGCAACGGCCTTGGCGGGACCGGACGCATCGCCCTTGCCCGCCCCCGGCGCGTCGTTGGACGTGGAGGTCTTCCCGGCGGAGGACGTATCGGTCGAGGCGACGCCCTTGACCGGCGCGGCACCCTTGCCCGCAACGGACGAATCAGCGGACGCGCCGCCCTTGCCGGAGGCGCCCGGCTTGCCCGGCGGGGGCGCATCGTTCTTGGCCACCGCGGGGGCGGCCTTGCGCGGGGGCGGCGGCGGGGCCTTGGGCGACGGCAGCGAGGCCAGCAGCTCCCGCATCTCCCGAGCCCGGTCACCCTTGCCGTTGACGGCCAGCGTCTCCGTCAGGACCTTGCGCGCGGACTCCGGCTGGTCCAGCCGGTGGACGTGAATCTTCGCGAGCGCCAGCGCACCGTCATCCGACAGCCGGTGCTTCGGGTAGCCCTCCAGCAGCTTGGTGTAGTCGGTGATGGACGCCTTGAGGTCGTCCTCCACGAAGGAGATGCGGCTCAGCTCCTGGAGCATCTCCGCCGCCGTGAACAGGGCATCCGGCGCGCGGTCCGACTTCGGGAAGCGCGCGGCCACGGACTCGAAGCGCGCCACCACGTTCAGCCAGTGATGGCGCAGCTTGCGCCGGGCCGCGTCGTCCTTCAGCGCGTAGTAGACCTTGCGAGCACCCTGGTAGGCCTCCTCGGCCTCGTCTCGCTTGGCGGCCCCCACCGCGCTCGGGACGAGCAACAGCAGCACGGGCAGCACGATGACGAGGCGCGAGTGCATGGGGTTCCTCCGGGTGGGCGCGAGCTACAGGCGTGTGTCACACAGCCCCACCTCCCCGGCAAATTTTCGGCCCCCACCATCTGTCTCAGCGCAGCCACCCCAGCACACCCGCGAGGTCCTGGTCGATGACGCGCGCCCACCCAGGCTGCCGGGGCACCACCGCCGCCAGCACCTTCTCCCCGTTGCGCACGGGCGCCCGCCCCGGCCGGACCCGGGCGCGAACCGCGTGCTTCACATCCTGGCGGAAATAGTGGGCCGGAAAGGACACCTCGCCCCGGGCCTCTGGCAGGGGCCCGTCCGGCGTCAGCCACACCAGCGCGCCCAGCCGCAGCGGCTCCACCTCTGAGCGCCACAGCCGCCGCATCTCCCACGCGAAGTACCCCACGGCCACCAGCACGCCCAGGCCGATACCCCAGGGGAGCAGCCCCACGCGCATCGCCCGGGAGCGGGCGAAGCCGGCCTCGCGCGGCCGGTCCGGCATGGCGGGATCCACCAGCAGTATCACCCGAGCGCCCCGCCCCAGGCCCTCGGCGTACTCCGCGAACGTCCGGACGCCGGACACGGAGTGCTCCGCCTCCGCGAAGGTGTAGAGCACCTCCAGGGCGGCTTCCGCGCCATCCCGGGCGTCCAGGGGTGGAAGACGGGAGGCCACCACCAGCCCCTCCACTTCCTCCGCCCGCGCGGCGAAGCCCTGCTCTTCGACGAAGTAGCGTCCTGCCCAGCCGGCGACGGTGCCCAGCAACGCCACGGCCACCAGTCCCAGGAGGACGCCTCGCACCACGCGCCCCACGGCGCCGGGCACCTGCGTCAGTCGGACCTGCCGGGGAGCATGCGGAATGGCCAGCTGCATATGGCCGCGCAGCCTACCCCAAGCGCGGCGGACGGACGCACCCGCCGCCTCACGGCGCTTCCGGCAGCCGCACCCAGACGCCCCGGAAGCGCTTGCGCGACGGGTCCTTCAGCCGCTTGCACTCGACGCCGTCCACGGGCGCGGCGCCGTCGTCGCTGAGCAGCAGGATTTCCTCGGCATCCTCCGGCGTGAAGAAGGCCTCCGGGTTCAGGCCCGCCAGGTCCACCGATTCCACGGCGACCGGGGCATCCTCACCGCCGTGCCAGGTGAACAGCCGTGAGGTGCCCTCTCCCGCCGTGCCACCGCTGATGATGACGTAGCGGCCGCGCCACCAGGACAGCGAACGGATGCCCAGCCCGCCCAGGTCCAGTTGCACGGGCTCGCCCAGCTGGGCCCGAGCGCCCTCTTCCACCAGCGCAACCGGATTGAGCAGCGGCACCAGCAGCGCCTTCCCGTCGGGCACGGGGCTGCGGAAGCCCACGAGGATGGTGCGCCCGTCCGCCATGGCCGTCATGCCCTCGATGTTGAGCCCACCCGGAGCCTTGGGCGCCTTCGTCTCGGCCCCGTCCAGCCCGAAGCGCGCCAGTTGCGGCGCCGCGAGCATGTCATCCAGGAGTTGCGTGTACGGCCGGCCCACCAGCCGGGGCCCCGCGTCCGTCTCCTCGGTGGCGAAGAAGCGCAGCCGGCTGGGCGCCTTCTTCCCGGAGCTGCTGCGGCCGTGGGACGTCAACCAGAAGGAGAGCGAACCCAGCCCGGTGGCCGCCTCGATGTCCGCCTCCGGAGGCTTCTTCTTCGCTGCGGGCAGTTCCAGGTCCGGGGACAGGTCCACGCTCTGCACGGGTGGACCGCCCCGGCGCGCGTCGTAGACACGGAGGATGTTGTCTTCGTCGTCGCCCACTACGAACAGGCTGCCGCCGAGCGCCACCGCGCCGGAGGCATCACACATGCCCTCGAAGCGCACCACCTCGCGGCCCGCCACGGAGGCGGCGGTCACGGCATCTGGCCGCTCCCCCACGCCGTGCGTCGCGCACCCACAGACCAGAACTCCCATGCAGACAGGCAGCATCCTCATGGCCCCACTCTTGGTCACTCCCCGGCCATGCGGGGAGTGGCGTGGCGTCGTTTGTGTGCTGCGAGACACAGGGCCCTGCGCTTGCTTTGAGCAGTGGGCGCCATCACGCAATGCGCGGAAACCATGAAGTTGTGGCTGCTCACCGGCGGCAGTGACGACGCCCCGGTGAGGCAGCTTACCGCATCAGACATTCCGGAACATTGCTTTGCGTGCTCAATCACACCCTACGGCGTGGGTATGGATAGAGAAAGTGCGGCGCAACGTCGCTGCGGTGCCTGATGAAAAGCGGCCCCCAGGACGGGTTCCGATCGTGCATCTGCTTCAGTAGCCGAATCATTCGGTCGAAGATTCGCCGGACGTCCGCCTCCGCAGCGAGCGCGGCGGTGACACCCGCCGCTACGAGGTGCGCGGCGTAGATGCCCTCGGTAACAGCATCAGGAAGTGCCCCAAGGCCGGACACAAGAAGGCGCCGCATCTCCTGTACCTTCTCCTCATCGCTATTGCGCCAGGTCTGGATGGAGCCCAGTGAGTGCCCTTCAAGAGCGTTCAGCTTGCTGGAAACAATCACCTCCGCAACCAGTTCGGCGGACCTCCGCGCATCCTCGGGGTCCACCTTCTTTCCTGCCAGCACCAGCTCCTCAGGCACCACATCCATTCTCACCTCATTGAGAATCACCTGAGACCACTCCGCCGCCTGGTCGAAGCGCAGGCGCGCAACAACGTAGGCGGCCAGGAACCCCCGAAGGATATCCGCGGGATGGGGATCCGAAGCGCGCCCGCCGTTACGCAGTCTTCCCTCTCCATGGAATGCGAGATTCAACCCTCGAAAGTAGCCAATGAGCCCCAGGCCCGCGGCTGGCCCCATATTGAGAATGCCGAGGACATCGGACGCTGTTTCGTCGATGCGTTCACTCCAGTAGTTACCCAATGAAGCGAGCTTTCCCGCTTGCAAGTGCTCATTCACAGCAATGGCAAGCTCCTCCGGCAATCCATCATCGGCATGCAGGATGTCGTGCCCTCCCACCTCATGACCAAGCGCAGACCACGCCAGCAGCCCCACCCTGGCATGCGCGGGAGGAAGGCTCACGATACCAGCGCCCATCCCCAGAACGGATCTCGTCACATCCACCGGCCACGTGTAAGGCCCAAATTGAGGGTTCCCCCACTTCACCAGAGGCGGGATGACTCCCCGATCAGGGGGCTTGACGTTCCGCCGGTCCTCCGCGCTCAAGAACCCGTCATACAGATCGCTCACGACCTCCTCAAATGCATCCGTCGCGACGAGTTGATAGTTCTCCCCGTTCTGAAGGATGGTGTGCGCAGCGTCGATCAGGAGCCCCGCCTCGCGCTCGCGCTTGGGGTCACGTAGAAGCACATCCGCAAACCCCTGGGACCCAAGCTTATCCAGGATGCGGAGAAAGGGAACCAGGACCTCATCGCGATAGAGCGGCGGAAGTGTCACACGAGCCGCTTCGATGCGGCCCCGGAGTTGGTGATAATCGAGGGGCTCCGCCGGTCCCGGGTCGGTATCCTGTGCGGCCAGCACAATGTCCTGAATACAGGCAGGCAGGTTCCGAATGTCCACGCCCTGAGACTCGCTCTCTCCCAGCGCGCTGTTCCCGGTACGCCTCACAGCGGTGCGCCCTGCTGGAGTCCCCCCGCGCGTCACCTTCCGCCCCTTCTCTGTCCTTGCCATCAACACCTCCCAGCAAGTGCAAACGATGCGCAGTGGAGCGTTTTGGGTCCACTGCTTCATGGGACGAGAAGGGCGCGCTGGTCCGCACGGCTGGGCGAACGTGCCGTGGCTGGTCGCCCAGGAAGACAGTGGACAGCGCCGACGCGGGTGGGCGCCATCCGCGTGTGCTACCACCAGCCTATGACGCGGGCATTCGCGCCAGATTCTGCCAGAGTCGGTTCAAGCTCGTGAGGCCACCAAAAGCCGAGATCCAGATGGTGGCGTCGCAGACGAGCAGGTGCCCAGCACGGGTCGCATCTGGCGGTATCCACAGCATGGCATTGAACCGGTCATGACCGCGTTCGACAAAGGGATGAGGCGGCGCCGAGGGGTGAACCAACTGGCGCGCCAGCACTCTCACGCGGCCTTCCAGCGCAGGTGGTACCCACAAGTGTGGCAGATGCGCGTGGAGGTTGAACGTCTCTACGCCCACAAGAAACCCAGGAGTGTCGAGGTGGGTAGCCACATCGAGCGGCGCGGGTCCACCATCGGGTGCGGCCGCCGGCCTGAGCCCGTAGCGATTCTCCACGGGGAAGCCCAGTTCCGCGAGCAGGGATCTCGCCACACCACCGAGCCGCTGCTGAGAGGAGACAAGGCGGTCACCGTGGTGCAGGAACTCGACCTCGCGCGCCGACTGCTCTTGAGACGCCCCTACGTCATGATGAGGACAGACGATGAGCGCCGTGCCCGAACGCATCAAGAACCGCTGAACCGCGGCCACCTCGTTCGCGTTGACCGTCTGCTCCGTCACCTGGTGATCGAGACTCACGACGATAACAGTGTCTGCACAACTGAGCAGCCGGTCATCCAAGGGACTGCAGCCCCCCTCTGCGCTCTGACGCTCCACGAACGTTACCGTGTTGCCGGTGGCCTCGAGAACGACCTGGATGAAACGCTGAAAATCAAAGAGAATGACGTGCTCAAGAAAACCTGCGATGCCCTGCCGATAGCGCTCTCCATCGGCCGCCCACTCATAGTGAGGCCAGATGGCACGCCGCAGCTCAAAGAGCGCTGGATAGCGGTTTTCCAAAGTCCCCAGCGACGCCTTCTCTTCGAGCACGCGACTCCATGCAAAGTACAATAGAAAGCGACGCCCGGCCATCTCAGTAGCCCTTGCCTCGAGTGGGAATGAGTTCCTCAAGAGCCGCACACACCACCTTGCGGAACTCAACCTCCAACACGTCGATGAAGGATCCCTCCTTCGTCTCGGTAACCCAGGGGTCCATCGTCACCGAACGCAGCACCGTGATGTTGTCGCCCGGCGAGCCACCTACTCCGAGCCGGGCCTTGTAGTTCTCGATAAAGCCGCGACCGTAACCCGGGCCAGACAAATCCGTCGTGCTGACGATCAAATCATAGCCATAGATATCCGTTCCCGGGTCGATGCTAAGCCGCTCATAGATTGCCTTGTTGAGCTGGTTGGCCAGCGCAAGGTCCCGGTTGAGCTCCCCCGTGACAGTCCGGAAGTTGAACGCGTATGCAAGGATGTTCTCATCCGGGCCCAGCTCTCGCAGCAACGCCATTGCCTCCGGATCCTTCTCCAGTTCCGCAGATGTCGCCCGATCGATGCGCTCACGAAGGAATTGGAGCTGCTCCACCACGTTTCCACCATTCGCCTCTTCCGGAAGCCGCGGCACCGGAACGACCACGAATGGATCCCCTTCCTTCGCCATGCAGAGCAGACGCACATAGAGGCGTTTGCAACTGAAGAGCGCCTGCCCAATGATCTTCCCGTATCCACTTCGGGTGGGACGAATGACCCGGTGGCTCAAATACACGGCCGCAGCGGCAGCCCCCGGCTTCGAGCCCTCCAGCCCGTAGATGCCAACTGTGGGCTCCGCGTCTCCGTGAAAGACCACTGGGGCGCTGAAGGTGACCAGGTCGCGCATGGCCGAGTTGCGGTAGCAGAGCGCGCCAGCTGGATAGGGGATGTAGCCCGACTTGTGTGGGTCCACGGTAATGGAGTCCGCGCCTTCTAGCGCGCGGAGCTGCTCCGTCGCATACCGGCTCAGTGGCATGGCGGGAGGTGGAGAGGCGGCGAAGCCACGTGTCAAGGGCTCCGGCATTGCGAAATCCTCGCGGATACAGGACGCATGATATCCCCCCCAGGCTGCGTCCGCATGAACGTGGAAGTCGAGTCCTCGGCTTCGGTACTCGTCACGCAAAGCCAGGAGCCCCTTCAACGGATCAATGGCGCTCTCTTCGGTACTGCCAATGACCGCAACGACGGCGTAGACCGGCCTTCGCCGTGTGAGGCAGTCCTCCAGGACCCGACGCACGGCGGTGAGATCCATGCGCGCATCGAGGTCCACGGGCACATCGATCATATTTGAGGCGCCGATCCCCAGCACCGCCGCGGCCTTCGGGAACGAATAGTGACGCGTGCCCGGCACCAGGAATACCGGAGGCCCGGGAACGTCTCCCAAGAAGCGGCGTGAGAACTCGATCATGCCGAGGTTTTGCAGCGAGAAGCGAGCCAGCACCTCAGTGAGGGTATCTCGGGGGATCTGGAACTCCCGAGTCAGTCGTCCGAAAAGGGCCAGCACGGTGTCTTCTGGAAGGTTCAACAGGGACCAGGTGTCGAGATCCACGAGCTTCGCTGTTCCGCCTTGAGGAACGGGCACCGTGAGATCTCTACCGAGCGCAATCGATGCTTCCTCCCGAAGCGCGGCCTGGAGGGCAACGGGCAGAAGCTTCAGGTTTCGCGCCGCCCAGATGGCCTCGATGTTGGCCACCGACCCATCGCACGTAATGTGGCCCCAGGGTCGGAGGGCCCCGGCAGCCAGGCCGCTGGTGTCCGGAATGGTATAGCCAAGCATCCGGCACAAGTCGTCACCGACGAGGATTTCGAGCAGCGTCGTTGCCGTGGAGCCCTCGAAGGCAACGTTGTTCGGGTTGTACAACATCGCGGTGAAGTAGCCGACAACCCCTGGCAGCGTGAGGTCCCAATTCATATGCCCCTGGTAGCGCATACTGAAAAAGGGAACGGACTTCTTCAGGAATGCCAACAGCGAGCGGTGTCCGGTAACGAGCGCGTCAAGGGCCTCGATATATTCGGGGCTGCGTTTTATCTCCTCTGTGATGTGAGTCGGGTCTCCTGGGTGAAAGTTGCGGCGCCAGAACACCTGGTCCCGAATGGCCTCAACAATGAGAGACTCCAAGACATCCGCGTTTTCGCCCTTGGGCCCCAAGAACCACGCTTCCACTGCGCGGGTACCAGCTCCATCCAGTCCCGAAATGTCGCTGGCGGTCGCCACCTGCCGCATGCCCTCGCGGAGCCTCGCAAAGCTCGGACCTCTGAAATCCCGTCGTGATTTCATGACCAGCTCCCTTGCTACCGAACCGCGACCGAATGAGCGCCAGCTCGTCTCTCAGCCCTCACAACCCAAGGCCATCCAAAACTAGTGTCGTAAGTCCAGAGGACACACCACCTGCCGGGGCATGAGGAATGTCCTCAATTCCCTTGCAAGGTCTTCAAGCGATCCATGGCGGTGCCCGTTTATGCGGACGTGGTCCAGCGGCGCGCGGAACGGGCTCGCGCACGGCTGCTGCGGGGAGGGAGCTGTCCGCCAGCCAGGTCGCCGTGAGCGACACTCCGCGTCGGAAAGTGGACGCACAGGAATCACTCCGCTTCCTGCGACCGCCATGCCGTGGCCACTAGTCCCATCCCTGCCAACAAGGCCCATCAGGAGGAACGCCCATGAAGACCGAACGCCAGAAGATGCTGGACGGGGAACTCTACGACCCGTTTGACGAGGAGCTCGTGGCGGCCCGAAATCGCGCGCGGGACCTCTGCCAGGCGCTCAACGCCACCCGCGAGGGTGAGCAGGAGGAGCGGCGGCGCATCCTTCAAGCATTGGTGGGTGTGGGCGGCGACACGGTGTGGATGCAGCCGCCCTTCTTCTGTGACTATGGCTCGAACATCGAGTTGGGCGAGCGCGTGTTCTTCAACTTCAACTGCATCGTGCTGGACGTGTGCCGGGTGAGCATCGGCGACTACACACTGTTCGGGCCTGGGGTGCAGATCTACACGCCCATGCACCCGTTCAACGCCGAGCTGCGGCGGAAAGAGGAGTTCGGCAAGCCCGTCACGATCGGTTCAGACGTCTGGGTGGGAGGCGGAGCCATCATTCTCCCGGGCGTTCGGATCGGCTCACGCGCGGTCATCGGTGCCGGCAGCATCGTCACCCGGGATGTTCCGGAGGGCGTATTCGCGGCCGGGAACCCTTGTCGCGTCATCCGCGAGATTACTGAGTAACCGTCGAGCCCGACGGCGCGCTTTCGCCCGGAGAACCCCTCGCTTACTGGCTGGAGAATGAGCCTCTGGGTTCTCGTCGTGGCGATTTCCATTGGACTGCTGGCCACCGTGCCACCGTGGTGGTTCGCGCGCCGGCGTCCTGGCTACAGCCACCTGAGGAACACCATCAGCGAGCTCGGGGAGACTGGGGCCCCCGATGCGCTCCGGGTGGCCTGGCTCGCCTTCGCGCCCCTGGGCCTCGCGGTCTGGGTGTTCGTGGCGCTGCTCGGAGGGGGGCTACCGGAGGACGCTGCGACGGGGCTCATCCTGCTGTCGTTGCTGGGCGCGAGCTACGTCGGCGCCGCGGTGTTCCCATGTGACGCGGGGGCGCCGTTCTGGGGGACCTGGCGGAATCAGGCTCACAATCTCGTCGCCGCCATCGGCTACTTCGGCGCGGGCGCTGGGTTGATCGAGCTTGGGCGCACCTTCGAGGACACGGCGACGCTGTCCGGTCTTGCGATGCTCACTGCCGCGCTGGGCAAGGGAGTCTTCGCCGGAATCTTCGTGCTGTCCTTCGAATCGCCCGTGCGAGGATTCGTTCAGCGCCTCATCGAGGCGACGGTTTTCGGCTGGATGCTCCTGGTGGGCGTGTGGCTGGTGGTGGGGGCCTGAGCCAATCCCTGCACCGTCAGGGCTTTGGCTTTGCAAACACCAGAGGCACGCAGAGGGCCACGCAGCCCTCCCCGTGCGGCCAAGCTCGAGGCGCGCCATGAGGCGAGGTGGACCGAGGGCCGGGGCGCACCTCGGCAGCTCGCTGTTCGGAAATGTCGGGAGATTTCGCAGCGCAAAACCCCCGACATTTCCGAACAGCGGGCTATGGGGGTGACTCCGGCGCCCCCCCGGCGCGAGGGACCTCCGGAGGGCGCGGTCCGTTCAGCATGAAGTCCACCACGGAGGTGATGGCATCCGCGCGCGCCGTGCGCTCACGAGGTGCCCTCGCGCGCATGCACGCCTACGCGAACCGCGAATCCATCCCAGGTCGCCAGGGGGTTCGGGTTCGCTGGAATCACAAGCGGCGATCGACAGCAACAAAGGGGCGCCAAGACGAACGCCTCCCACAGGAGTCCCCTGTGGGAGGCGTCTGGACTGGGCGCTAGAGCGCCAATCAGTGCTGGCTGCCGGTGGGCCGTCCGTTGAGGTACGTCTGGAGCACCTGAATCTGGCTGATCTTCGTCGGGTCGCCCCCCTTGGCCGGGTCGAAATCGAGCGGGTTGGCGCTCAGCACGACGAAGTCAGCCACCTTGTCGCGCTCGATGCTGCCAATCAGCTTGTCGAGCTCGTGGTGACGGGCCGGCACGATGGTAATCGCGCGCAGCGCCTCCTCGACGGTCGCCGCATGCTGGGCCCCTAGCACATACGTCTTGGTGAAGTCCGGATAGGACCAGGTGCGCCGCGTCACGGCCTGCTCCACGAACCAGAGGGGACGCGTCGGGGTCACCATGGAATCACTGTGGAGCGAGAACGGAATTTCATTCTCACGGTCATAGGCGATGGGGTCGATCTCGCTCGCGGCCTCCTTCCCCAGCATCCCCACGAAGGCATCACCCCAATACGCCACGTGACCAATCAGGTGCGTCACCTGGACGTCGAGCGCCGACACCGGCTTCCCATCCATGACACCCGCTCCCTTGCGCAGGTCACCAATGCGCTTGGACAGCGCCGGCTGGCCCACCGTGTTGTGGATGAGAAGCACGCGATGGGGGTTCTCCTTCGCCTGCTGGAGCCGCGACAACGCATCCAGCGCCCACGTGTTCGCGCCATTGCCGTTGGCGTGGAGATTGAACCGCCACGTCCCCTGATTCCAGAGCGGGCTCAACTGGTCGACAATGGCCTGCGCGCTGTCGTAATCCGCCCGGCCCTCGCCTGCACCGGAGCAGTGCCCATCCTCCAGGTACTGATACGGCGAATCCAGCTTCGCGGTGCATCCCTGCGTGGAGCCGTCCACCCAGATCTTGATGCCACCGGCGCCCAGCCACTTCGGCAACGCACAGTCATTCCCAGGCTTCGGCTCACACGCGGGCGCCGTCGGCTGGAGGTCCGCTCCCGTCGCAGCGTCCGCGACCACGACCCCCGTGATGCGGAAGGGGAACCAGGGCAACTCGGTGAACCGCTTCACGGCGTTGATCTGCGACACGCTCTGGAGCCCACCATCCGCGATGGTGGTGACACCTGCATTGCGCAGCGCCATGATGGCGCGATCAATCTCCGCGCCGCCCTGCTCCGCGAGCTTGACCGGGTCGGAGTGCATCAGGGCCATCGGGAGGTTCTGCTGCATCGCCTTCATGAACGGCCCGAAAGCGGACGACTCCCGAAGCAGGCCCGTGAAATTGCCATCCGCATCCGTGACCCATTCGCCACCGCCCTTTCCAACGGCGTCAGGCGGCTTGCAGCCCTTGACGACTCCGTTCGGACAGACGGCCTCGAAGGCCTTCTGGTTCACGTAGGCCAGGTGGCCCGACTGGTCCACGATGAGCACCGGCCGTTCCTTGGTCACGCACGCTTCGAGGTAGAACTTCGGCTTCGTCATGAAGCTCGCAGGGCCGCCCTTTCCGCAGCCCATTGTGTTGTCGAACGTCTGCCTCGACGGATCCAGGTTCATCCCCAGGACGAAGACGTCGCTCCCGATGGCACTCGCGTCCTCCACCTTCATCGAGGAGAGCGCGCTCAGAATGTCGCTGCGGGACCTGCAGTCCGCAGACGGGTCCACCCTGTACGGGGGAGGCAGGCAGGGCGCCAGGTCATGCGTGCCCAACACACTCTGCAGGAGCGTCGGCAGGAAGTGCATGTGCGGATCGAAGAAGCCCGGCATCAAGACCTGCCCGGGCGCGAGCTGGACCGTTTGCACCGAGGTGTCCAGGCCCTTCTGCACCTCGTGCGCGGTGCCAACCTTCAGGATCTGGCCTCGTTCATCCACCAGGACGGCTTCGGCAATGGTCCCCTTGTCGTCCATGGTGAGCACCTTCCCGAGGAACAGGGTGGCGCCAGGCCTTGCGGGGCCGCGCTCGACGGGCGCCGCGCAAGACGACACGAGGGCGAGTGCAGCCACGAGCTTGGAGCCACGGGGGAATGCACGGGGAGGACATGAGGCATCTCGACGCAGAGGTCCAGACATAGGACTCCTTTTAAATGAGGTGAGACACCATACACGGAAGCCCAATCAATTCCACACACCCCCAAGGCGCAAAGACAGACGCGTCAAGACGTCGTCCGACGCGTCAACAGAGGTCACTGACACGTCAGACGTGGCCCGTCCCCAGGGAGCATCCGCCGTGAGGCCGTGAACTGACACGGCAGGCTGTCCGTTGACACGTCAGCGCCGGTCCGACGCGTCAGCGCGAGTCGCGTCCTGCAACCGTCCGGTCCGTCATATGGTGATACACGCTAGTAGACGCGAGCATCGAGTCCCTGCCGTGAGCCCCATCCACCCCACCCGAGCCGTATCAACGGGCTCCGATGCGGGCGGTGACGGTGCCCTCTGGACACGACCGGATACGCGGGTGCGGCGAGGCCCTGCGCCCGAGCGAGGGCCTCACCGAGGAACAACACAGGCGTCCCAGGCGGGCGCGCCCTACTCCAGCTCGCGCTGGAGCTTCGCCAGCAGGTTGAGCGCGTCCAGGGGCGTCATCCGGTCGATGGTCGCCCCCTTCAACGCGTCCAGCGCCTTCTGCTGCGCGGGCGTCACCCCGGTGCCGCCCTGTGCCGGCTCCATGCCGAACAGTCCAAGCTGCCCGGTCGAAGCCCCACGCCGGCCGCCCTGGGGCTGCCGCACGGCCACCCGGGGCCGGCCCGCGTCATCCAGCTCCCCGGACTCCAGGTTCTGGAGCAGCTCACGCGCACGCCCCACGACCTCCGGAGGCAGGCCCGCCAGCTTCGCCACCTCGATGCCATAGGAGCGGCTGGCCCCGCCCGGCACAAGCTTGCGCAGGAAGATGACCTTGCCGCTCTGCTCCTTCACGGCGACGCACAGGTTCTTCACCCGAGGCCGCTCGCGGGCCAGGTCCACCAGCTCGTGGTAGTGCGTCGCGAACAGCGCGCGCGCCCCCACCTTGTCGTGCAGGTGCTCCGCCACCGCCCAGGCGATGGAGAGCCCGTCGAAGGTGGACGTGCCACGGCCAATCTCATCCAGGATGATGAGGCTCTTGTTCGTGGCGTGATGGAGGATGTGGCTGGTCTCCGTCATCTCCACCATGAAGGTGGACTGACCGCGAGCCAGGTTGTCCGCCGCGCCCACGCGCGTGAAGATGCGATCGCACAGGCCGATGCGCGCCGCCTTCGCCGGAACGAACGAGCCCGCCTGCGCCATCAGCGCCGTCAGCGCCACCTGCCGCATCACCGTGCTCTTGCCGGCCATGTTCGGACCGGTAATCACCATCAGCTGCGCGTCCTCCGCCGGGTCCAGGCGGACGTCGTTGGGAACGAACGAATCCCCCGCCCCCAGCATGCGCTCCACCACCGGGTGCCGCCCCGCGGTGATGCTGAGCGCCACGGACGCGTCCACCTCCGGCCGCGTGTAGCCGTACTCCGCCGCGCACCGCGCGAAGGACAGCAGTGCGTCCCCGGTGGCCACCGCCTCCGCGGCGGACCGGATGCGCGGCGCCGCCGACACCACCTGCGCACGCAGCTCCTCGAAGAGCTGAATCTCCAGCGCGCACCGCCGCTCCTCGGCGGTGAGCACCTGCTCCTCGTACTCCTTCAGCTCCGGGGTGACGAAGCGCTCGGAGTTCACCGTGGTCTGCTTGCGGATGTAGTCCTTGGGCACCCGGTCGAGGTTCGACTTCGTCACCTCCAGGTAGTAGCCGAAGACCTTGTTGTAGCGGACCTTCAGCGAGGAGATGCCGGTGCGCTCCTTCTCCCGCTGCTCGATCTGGAGCAGCAGGTCCTTTCCGGACGTGGACAGTGCCACCAGCTTGTCCAGCTCCGCGTGGAAGCCGGCGCGAATCATGCCGCCGTCCTTCAGCGTCACCGGCGGCTCCTCCGCCACGGCGCGCGACAGCAGCTCGGCCAGCTCCGGTAGCGCGGACAGGGGCCCCGTCAGGGACTTGAGCAGCGGGGACTCACACCGCGCCAGCACCGCCACCACCCGGGGAAGCTGCGCCAGCGACAAGCCCAGCGCGCGCAAGTCCCGTGCATTGCCCGCGCCCAGCGACAGCCGGCCGCACAACCGCTCCAGGTCTCCCACTTCCTTGAGGATGCCGGCCAGCTCCTCGCGCCACACGCTGCGCCCGGACAGCTCCTCCACCGCGTCCAGCCGCGCGTGGATTTCCGGCAGGGAACCCAGCGGAGACGCCAGCCACCGCGCCAGCTTGCGCGCGCCCAGGCTCGTCACCGTCTTGTCCAACACGCCCAGCAGCGAGCCCTTGCGCCCACCGTCCCGCAGCGAGCGCAGCACCTCCAGGTTGGCCCGGGAGGACTCATCCATCAGGAGGTTGCCGCCGCGCTCCTGCCGGCTCAGCCGGTCCACGTGCGCCGCCGCCGTCTTCTGCGTGTCCTTCAGGTAGCGCAGCGCGGCGCCCGCGGCGCCCGCAGCCAGGGGCGCGTCGTCCAGTCCGAAAGCGGACAGCGACTGCACCGCGAAGTGGCTGCGCAGGTAGCCCGCCGCCCGCGTGGGGTCGAACGACGCGGCCTCGCCCTCCGCCACCGCCGGCGTGCGCACCAGCCGGGCGAGCAGTTGCGCCACCTCCGGCGCGTCCCGCTTCCCATCCGGCACCAGCAGCTCACGGGGCTCCACGCGCGACAGCGACTCCGCCAGCTCCGCGATGCCCGGGGCCTCCAGGGCCATGAACTCGCCGGTGGACGCCTCCAGCAGCGCCGCGCCCCAGCCCTTGTCGTTCCAGGACACGGCGGCCAGGAAGTTGCTGGCCTGCGGCTCCAGCACCTCTTCGTCCAGCACCATGCCCGGGGTAATCACCCGCGTGACTTCCCGGCGGACGATGCCCGGCCCGTTGCCCGGTTCCTCCACCTGTTCGCAGATGGCGACCTTCAGGCCTTCCGACACGAGCCGGCCGATGTAGCGCCGCGCGGCATGGTAGGGCACCCCGCACATGGGCACCTTGTCCGGGCCCTTGGACCTCGCGGTGAGCGTGATCTGGAGGATCTCCGAGGCCTTCACCGCGTCCTCGAAGAACATCTCGTAGAAGTCACCCAACCGGAAGAACAGCAGCGAGTCCGGGTGGAGCGCCTTCACCTCCATGTATTGGCGCATCATGGGGGTCAGGGAGGCAATCTCCCGGGCGCCCGCACCCTCGTTCACCGGCCCCACCTCGGGCGTCATGTCCCCGGGGAGCTCCACCGCTGCGGTCCTGCCTGCCTTCGCCTGCTGCGTCACGGCCATCCCTGCCCTTCTCTCATGGCCCCCATCCAGGCCTTCTTCCGCCTGGAGGCAGCCAGCGGCATCCTGCTCGCGCTGTGCGCCGTGGCCGCCATGGCGTGGGCAAACTCGCCGTGGGCCGCCAGCTACTCCGCCGTGTTCGACGCCCGTATGGCGGTGGGGCTGGCGGGCGTCCACGCGGGCTTCACCGTCCGCGAGTTCATCAACGACGGGCTGATGACGCTGTTCTTCTTCGTCGTCGGCATGGAAATCAAGCGCGAGCTGAGCTCGGGTGAGCTGCGCACCTTCTCCCGCGCGGTGCTGCCGCTCATCGCCGCGATGGGCGGCATGATTGTCCCCGCCGCCATCTACGCCGCCTTCAACCAGGGGACGCCCGCCCAAGCGGGCTGGGCCATCCCCATGGCCACCGACATCGCCTTCTCCATTGGCTGCCTCACGCTGGTCAGAACGCGCGTGAGCCACGGGCTGGTCGTGTTCCTCACGGCGTTGGCCATCTTCGATGACATTGGCGGAATCCTCGTCATCGCGCTCTTCTACGGCTCGGGGCTCCACGTCAGCTGGCTCATGGGAGCCCTGGGCGTGCTCGCCGTGCTGGCGTGCCTCAACCACTTCCAGGTGCGCAACGGCGTGGCATACGCGCTGGCGGGCGCGGCGCTCTGGTACACGATGCACCACGGCGGCATCCACGCCACGCTGTCGGGCGTGGTGCTGGGCCTGTTCATGCCCGCACGGCCCCTGCGTCCGGGCCGCCACGTGCTGGAGGAGCTGCGCCTCTACGTGGACCGGGCGCTCCAGACGGCGATGGATGAGGCGACGCGGGGCGCGCAGATTCTCTACCTCGAGGAGCGCCTGGAGGAGCTGGAGCCGCCGCTCAACCGCTTCGTCCACCTGTGGCACGTGCCCGTGGCGTACGGCATCGTCCCCCTCTTCGCCCTGGCCAATTCGGGCATCTCCCTGGAGGGCATGGGCTGGGCGGACCTGCTCCGGCCGCTGCCGCTGGGCATCATCGCCGGCCTCTTCGTGGGCAAGCAGGTGGGCATCTTCCTGTTCACCTGGGGCTCGCTGAAGCTGGGCGTGGCGGACCGGCCCGGCGGTGCGACGCTGCCGCAGCTCCACGGCGTCGCGGTGGTGGCGGGCATTGGCTTCACGGTGGCCCTGTTCGTGGCGGGGCTGGCCTTCCCCACCCAGCCGGAGCTGCTCACGGAGGCCAAGCTGGGCATCCTGGTGGGCTCGCTGCTTTCCGCGGTGGTGGGCTACGCACTCTTGCGCTTCGTGGCGAAGCCGGCCGTCCCGGCGTAACGTAGAGGACAGGAACGCTCGTGATTCTCCAAGACCTCAACCGCGTGCGGCAAATCACCGTCATCGCGGCGCGCCACGGCTTTGGCGAGCTGGCGGAGCGCGCGGGGCTGTGGCGCATCCTCGGCCGCAAGGAGAAGGTGGAAGTCTCTCCGGAGGCCCAGCGCGCCTCCACCGCGCGGCGCTTCCGCATGCTGCTCAACGACCTGGGCCCCACCTTCGTCAAGCTGGGACAGGTGCTGTCCACCCGCGCCGACCTGCTGCCCGCCGAGTACATCGACGAGCTGGCCATGCTCCAGGACCACGTGGAGCCCATCTCCCTGGAGGATGTCCGCGCGCAGATTGAAGGTTCGCTCGGCGCCAGCGTGGAGAGCCTCTTCGCCACCATCGACCCGGCACCGCTGGCCGCCGCGTCCATCGCCCAGGTGCACCGCGCGCTGACGTTGGAGGGCGAAGAGGTGGTGGTGAAGGTGCAGCGGCCGGGCATCGCCGAGCGCATCGACTCCGACCTGGGCGTGCTGCGCAGCCTGGCGCGCCTGCTGGAGGCCGTGGTGGAGGAGACGGGCGTGTACACGCCCTCCGGCATCGTGGATGAGTTCGACCGGGCCATCCACGAGGAGCTCGACTTCATCAACGAGGCCACCAACATCCGGGCCTTCCTGGAGAACCACCGCGAGCGGCCCTACCTCAAGATTCCGCGCGTCTACTCCGGCCTGTCCAGCCGCACGGTGCTGACCATGGAGTTCATCCGCGGCGTGAAGCTCAACCCCGCGGAGCTGAGCGAACCCGAGCGCAAGGCCATTGCCCAGAACATCCTGGACGCCTCCTTCCGGCAGCTCTTCGAGGACGGCCTGTTCCACGGTGACCCGCACCCGGGCAACCTGCTGCTGCTAGAGGACCACCGGCTGGCGCTGCTGGACTTCGGCGTGGTGGGCCGGCTGTCGCGCCCCATGCAGGAGACGCTGGTCATGCTCTGCCTTGCGGTGGCGCTCAAGGACAGCGAATCCGTGGCGCGCATCCTCTACCGCGTGGGCGTACCGGACGCGCGCGCCAACCTGGTGGGCTTCCGCAACGACATCGAGGCGCTGCTCGGCCAGCACCTGGCCACGACGCTGGGACAGGTGGACACGCGCTCGCTGCTGAGGGACTTGCTGGACCTGGCGGTGAAGTACCGCATCCGCATCCCCAAGGAGTACGCGCTGCTCAGCCGGGCCTCCGTGTCCACGGAGGGCATGCTGCGCAGCCTGTACCCGGAGATGAACATCATCGAGGTGGCGCTGCCGTACGCCAAGGAGCTGCTCGCCGGGCGCTACGATCCAATGCAGCTCCAGGGCGGACTGATGCGCACGCTGCTGCGCTTCCAGGCCATGGCACAGGACCTGCCCACGCAGCTATCGCAGATCCTGCTGGACATGGAGTCCGGCAAGTTCACCGTCACGGTGCGCGCGGATCAGTTCGACAAGCTGAATGAGAACCTGCGCGGCGCGGCGGTGATTGCCTTCATGGGCCTGTGCGCGTGCGGGTTCATCGTGGGCGCGTTCATCTCCTTCGCGCCCAAGCCGTGGATGTACGGCAACGTGCCGGTGCTCGGCGTGGTGGGCATCGCGGTGGCCGCGGCCTTCTTCGGCGCGGCAATCACCTGGTACCTCTTCGGCGGCCGGGGCCTGGGGAAGGTGCGCTTGAGCCGCTTCCTCAAGAAGCCCCAGCGCAAGTAGCCCGCCGCCGCTACACGGGCCGGCGCCACAGGTCGGCGAGGTCCGCCGGGAGCTGCGAGGCCACGGCCGCCACCTCGTCATCTGGAATCCGGTCCCGGATGGCGGTGAACACCACCGACAGGACGCGCAGCGCCTGGTCCACGGGGATGCGCAGGTGGTCCGCCACGTCGGTGATGAACTCCGCGCGGCCCATGCGCTTCGCGTGGGACGGGCCCCGGTGGATGTTGCACGTCCCGAGGATGGCGCCAATGCCGCCCTTCCCCAGAGACCAGAGCAGCTTGAGGTCCTCTCCGTCGGACAGGCGCCGCGCGAGCGTGCAGAACACCGCCTCCGCGCCCATCCGGGCGTCCACGCCATTCACCTGGAACTCGCGGCTGTTGCCCAGTTCGTCCAGGAAGCCCTGGAGGTCAGCGGGCTCTTCACGCTCCTTGACCGGCGTGGCGTTGATAGGGGGTTCGGTGTGCTCCGCCATGGGGCTGCCTCCTTGGATGCCAGTGCGGCCGTGCCGCGTGCCGTCAGCGCTTGTCATGGTGGACATGGCACGGGCACGCCGCACCGCGACGTGCGTCCCCGGAAGCGGGTGCCCGGAAGGAAGCATGCCACTGCGGCCCTATCGGATGACGAAGGCCATTCCGATGGAAGCTGGCGCGGTGGGCTGGAAGCCGAACTGCGCTACCGCAGAGCGTCCAACGTCCGTTGGAAGAACGCCACCGCCTCCACGCGTGTACGTGCGTGCGAGGCCGTGCGCGTCCCCGGCATGGCATCCCGGCACAGCATGGCCGCCACCTTGAAGCCCAACTCCGTGCACTCGGGCAGGAACGTGAAGTGGGCCGCGTCGTCCAACACCACCGTCGTCGCGTCGGGCAGCAGCTTCGCCAAATGCAGCCCGTGCTGTGCATGGGGCATGAGTTCGTCCCCCTTGGCGAGCACCAGCGTCACCGGCACGTCGATGTCTGCCACGTCCCGCGCCTCGTAGGTCCCCGCCATCCCCGGTGCCATGGCGAAGGCCGCCCGCACCCGCGAGTCCTTGTACGACGCCCGCGCTACCGCCATGTCGATTTGGCTGTAGTCCACGTCTCGAAGCTCGTCGCAACCTGGGTGCTCGCGTGTATCAGGTGCGGTGCAGAGGTTCGCGATCGGTGACAGGTTGAGCCGCGCGCCCGCCAACGCCAGCGCCGTGTAGCCCCCCATGGAGTGCCCCGCTGCACCGATGCGCTCCGTGTCCACACGAGGCCCCCAGACTGCGTCCTTCAAAAGCCCATCCAGGAGGGCCGTGAAGTCCTGGGGCCGCTCCCAGCCGTGCACATAGCCCTCAGGACTCGTGTCTCCGTAGGTATTGCCAGGATGGTCCACCGACACGACGATGAAGCCATGCGCGGCCAGGTGCGCGCCGAGCCACGACATGTTGATGGCCGCGCCGCCGTTGCCGTGGGACAGCACTACCAGCGGCCAGCGCTCCCGGGCATCCGAGACGGGGGCGTCCTTCGCGGCGACGAAGGGCACGAAGATGGGAGACGCCGTATGCTCCACCATGTGGGAGTCCAGCGGCGCTGGATACCAGACCACCGTCTTCAACGAACGCTGGCGGGCCGCGTCCTCGAAAGTCAGCGACGTGAAGCCCACAGCGTAGGCCGCGTCGGCGCCATGCCGCGTCGCGCCCGACGGAGCCGACGCGGAAGACACCTCCGGAGCAGGCGGGAAGGAGGCACAACCTCCCATCAGGAGCACAACCCCGAGGCCCCCTGCGCCCAGGCGGTTGACGAAGGAGGCGCTGCGACCGCGAAACGAACGGTGGACCATGGCCATCCACCAACGCTTCAACGAAGGACCTATTGCGGCATCACGCCACAAAGAAAAGGCCACCGCGGCGTCATGAAGACGTCCGCGATGGCCTTATCCCCCAAGCGGTCAGACGTGCCGCTCACCCATGAGCCGCCGGGCGAGGCACATCGCCATGCCCCGGGTGCTGCGGCGGCTGGAGCGTCTCATCGTCATCGTCCTTCTTGCCGAACCGCTCGCCCAGCCGCGTCTTCATGCGGTCCGCCACGACATAGAAGGCGGGCACCACCAGCAGGCTGAGCACCGTAGACACGGACAGTCCACCGAGCACTGCGATGGACATGGGCGCGCGCGTCTCCGAGCCCGCGCCCAGCGCCAGCGCCGCCGGCACCGCCGCCATCATGGTCGCGGTGGACGTCATGAGGATGGGCCGCAGCCGCACCGGTCCCGCGCGCAGCATGGCCTGCAACGCGTCCGCACCGCGCTCCCGCTCTTGCAGCGCGTAGTCCACCAGGATGATGGAGTTCTTCTTCACGATGCCCATCAGCAGCAACAGGCCAATCATGCTGAAGATGTTCAGCGTGGTGCCCGTGGCGAACAGGGCGAAGGCCGCGCCCGCCACCGACAGCGGCAGAATCGTGAGCACTGTCACCGGGTGCAGGAACGAATTGAACTGCGCGCCCAGCACCATGTACGCCACGCCAATCCCGAGGAAGAGCGCGAAGAACAGGCTGCTCATCGAGTCGCGGAAGGCCACGCTGGCGCCACCCGCCACCACGCGCACACCGCCAGGCAACTCCTTCGCCAGCCGCTCCACCGTCGCCAGGGCCTCTTCCTGGTTCGAGCTCGGCGCCACGTTCGCGTAGACGCTGATGGCGCGCTCACGGTCCCGCCGGGTGATGGCCTGCAGCGCTGGCCGCTCCTCCTGCGTCACCAGCGACGACAACGGCACCAGCGCGCCGCTGGCCGTCCGGACCTTCAGCGTGGACAGGTCCTCCGGCCTGGAACGCTGGTCCGCCAGGAGCCGCATGCGCACGTCGATGCGCCGGCCGCCGGTGCTGTACTTGCCCACGCGCACGCCGCCCACCAGCGCGTTGATGGTGGTGGCCACCGACTGGATGGGCACGCCCAGGTCCGCCGCGCGGCCCCGGTCCGGGGTGATGCGCAGCTCCGGCATGCCCAGCTGGTAGTCCGTGTCCACGTCCACCACCTTGCCGCTGGCCTGGAGCTTCTCCCGCATCTCCTGGCTGGCCTCCACGAGCTGCTCCCATTCCGAGCCGCGCACGCTGAACTCCACCGGGAAGCCGCGCTGCGCCGTGAAGCCGCTCTGGGACTGGTCCTGCACCACCGCGCGCAAGCCCGGGTAGCTGTTGAACTCCTTGCGGAGGATCTGCTGGAACTCCGACTGCGGCATGCGCTCGTCGGGCGGCTTCAAGCTGACGAACATCATGCCGGTGTTGACCGCGCCGCTGCCGAAACCGCCGACGACGGAGAAGACGCGCGTCACCTCGGGCCGGCTGCTGGCGAACTCCTCCGCGCGCAGGAACAGCCGGTTCGTCTCTTCGATGTTGCTGCCCACCGCCGTCTGCATGCGCACCAGCAGGCGGCTCTGGTCCTGGGACGGCACGAACTCACCCGGCAGCGCACGGAAGACGAAGACGCTGGAGGCCGTCAGCACCACCGCCCCGCCCAGCACCCACCACGGCCGCTTCAGGCCCCAGGCCAGGGTGCGCGCGTAGCCGCGCTCCAGCTTCTCGAAGCCCCGGTCCACCCAGACGCCAATCCGGCTGCGGCCTTCACGCGACGTCTTGAGCAGCTGCGCGCAGCGCGCGGGGGCCAGGGTGATGGCCTCCACGTAGGACAGCAGCACCGCCACGCACAGCGTCACGCCGAACTGGAGGAAGTACTTGCCGATGACGCCGCTCATGAAGACGACGGGCAGGAAGATGGCCACCACCGCCGCCGTCGCCGCCAGCGCGGCGAAGGTGATTTCCGCGGTGCCCTCGCGCGCGGCGCGCACCCGGTCCTTCCCCTCTTCGGAATGTCGGTAGATGTTCTCCAGCACCATGATGGCGTCGTCCACGACGATGCCCACCGCCAGCGCCAGGCCCAGCAACGTGAAGGTGTTGAGCGTGAAGCCCAGGAAGTAGATGACCGCCACCGTCCCCAGCAGCGACATGGGGATGGCCAGCACCACGTTCATCGTGCTGGAGAGCGAGCCCAGGAACACCCAGCACACGAAGGCCGTGAGGATGCACGCGAGCATCAGCTCGAACTCGATTTCGTGGACGCTCTCCTCGATGAACTGCGTCGAGTCGAAGTTGATGCCCAGCTGCATCCCCTCCGGCAGGTCCTTCTGCATCTTGTCCAGCTCGGCCCGGATGCCCTGGGCCACCGCCACGGCGTTGGCGCCGCGCTGCTTCTTGATGCCCAGGCCCTGCGCCGGCTCGCCGTTGATGCGCGCCATGCGGCGCACGTCCTCGAAGCCGTCCTCCACCAGCGCCACGTCCTTCAGGTAGACGGGGAAGCCGCCCTGCTCGCGCACGATGATGCGCCGCAGCGTCTCCAGGTCCAGGGCCTCGCCCATGACGCGGACGTTGACCTCGCGGCCCTGCGTCTCGATGCGGCCAGCGGGCAGCTCCACGTGCTCGCGCTGGAGCGCCGCGGACACGTCCGTCACCGTGAGGCCCAGCGCGTCCAGCTTCTGCGCGTCCACCCAGATGCGGACGTTGCGCTCCAGCATGCCGCCCAGCTGCACCTCGCCCACGCCCGGAATCGTCTGGAGCTTCTCCTTCACGCGGTAGCGGGCGTAGTCACTCACCACCTGCTGGCTGAAGGGCCCGGACACGCCGACCCAGAGGATGGGTTGGTCCTCCGGGTTGGACTTGGAGATGATGGGCGGATCGATGTCCAGCGGCAGCCGGCGCTGCACCTGGCTCACCTTGGTCTGCACGTCCTGGAGCGCCAGGTCCACGTTGCGCGACAGGTCCAGCTCGACGGTGATGTTGCCGCCGCCCTGGCGCGCGGTGGAGTTGATGGCCGTGACGCCCTCCACCTGCGTCACCGCTTCCTCGATGAACTCGAGGACGTCGCTCTCCACCGCTTCTGGGTTGGCGCCTTCCCACGTGACGGAGATGTTGATGGTGGGGAAGTCGACGTCCGGGAACTGGCTGATGCCAATACGCTGCGCGGCCACCAGTCCGAAGACGATGGTGGCCGCCATGATCATCCACGCCAGGACGGGCTTCTTGATGCAAGCCTCGGTGATGTTCATTGCCGGGCGCCTCCGCCGCCGCTGGCGGCCTCCGGCTCCAGCCGGGGCTCACCCGTGAAGGTGGGCTTGGGTCCCTCCGCCACGCGCACGTTGGCCCCGTCGCGCAGGGCCTCACCGCCGCGCACCACCAGCAGCTCACCGGGCTTCACGCCGTCACGGACCTCCACGCGGCCATCCGCGGTGCGCAGGCCCAGCTCCAGCACGCGCTCACGCGCCTTGTTGCCCTCCACCACGTAGGCCAGGAAGCCGCGCTCGCTGGCGCGCACCGCCGTCTGCGGAATCACCGGACTGCCGCCGCGCGTGTCCACGGGCACCGTCACCGTGGCGAAGGCGCCCGGACGGAGCCGCTCGGCGTCGTCACCGGTGACTTCCGCCGTCACCGGCACCATGCGGCTGGCATCATCCGCGGCGGCGGCCACGTGGGTGATCTTCGCCGTGAAAGAGCCACCCTCCGCGGCCCGGACGGAGAAGCGCGCCGTCATGCCGGGCTGGATGCGGGACACGTCCGCCGCTGGAACCGTGAAGCGCAGCAGCAACGGCTCGCGCCGCAGCAGCGTGGCCAGCACGATGCCGGGCTGCACGTACTGGCCCGTCTGCACCGTGCGCGTCTGGAGCACGCCGTCCATGGGCGCGCGCACATAGGCGTCACGCTGGTTGAGCTGCGCCTGGTCCAGCAGCGCCTTCGCCGCCGCCACGTCCGCCTCCGCCGTGCGCGCGCGGGCCTCGAAGGTCTCCAGCTGCTCGGCGGGCAGCAGACCGGGGCTGGCCTGGTTCACCGCGGTGCGGCGCTGCGCACCGGCCTCCGCCTCCACCAGCGTGGCGCGGGCTCGCGCCAGCGTGGCCTCCGCGGACCGCACGGCGATGGCGTAGCGGGCGGGCTCGATCTCCGCGAGCACCGCGCCCTTCTTCACCGACTGCCCTTCCGCGAAGAGCACCCGCTCCACGGCGCCCGGCACGCGGGCGGTGATCTGCACCCGCTCGAAGGCCTCCACGGAGCCCACCGCGTCCACCACGTACTCCACGTCCCGCGACTCCACCGGAGCCACCTCGACGGGGAACTGAATGGCGGCTCGGCCGCGACCCGCCGGCGCTGCTCCGCCTTGGGTGCTTTGCGCGTCCTTCTTGCAGCCAGCCCCCAGGGCCAGCGCGGCCACGGCCAGACCCAACGTTCCTGCGCGTCGCATTTCCTTCACGGTTCCTTCCCCAATGGGTCGAGTCCGACTGCCGCCCGCAGCCCCAGCAGCGCCACGCCCAGCGCGAACCGGCTCTGGGCATACGCCACCTCTGCCTCGAACTGCTGCAGCGAGGCATCCGCCACCGTCAGCGCCGTGGACAAGCCCTGACGGTAGAGAATCCCCTGCTCCTCCGCGTTCTGCCGGGCCGTGCGGACCGCCAGGTCGCTCTGCGCCAGGGCGGCCTGGGCATTCTCCAGCGCCACCCTCGCCTGCTCGATGTCCACGTCCACCCGGCGCGTGGTGGCCTGGACCTGGAGCTCCGCCGCCCTCGCCAGGGCCACGCGCTCCCGGCGCTCGGCATAGCGCTCGCCGCCGTCAAAGAAGTTCCAGATGAGGTTGACGCCCAGGAAGCCGTCACCCGTGCGGCCCGCGAGTCCGGCCTCGTTCGTGAGGCGGTAGGTCGCAGACGCGCCCAGCGTGGGCAACAGCCGGGCGAGCGGCTCCTTGGCGCTCTCCTCCAGCGCGTCCACCCGCAGTCGCGCGGCCAGGATGTCCGGCCGGCGGTCCAGGGCACCATCCGCCAGGGAGGCGTGGGCCTGCAGCGGCCGGCTGGCGTCCGACAGCAATGCGTCCGGCGAGGCCAGGGTGCCCTTCACCGAAGACACCAGCAGGAAGCCCAGCTCCAGGCGCGTGGTCTGCGCGGCGTTGCGCGCGTTGGACATCTGCACCTCGGCGCTGGCCGCCTCCAGCTCCGCGCGCGTCACATCATTGCTGCTGGCCAGACCCGCCTTGGCGCGAGCCGACGCGTCCTGAAGTGACTGGCGGGCGAACGCGAGGCGCTGCTCGGCGGCGCGGTACACCTGCTCCTGGGCCAGGGTGGCGAGGAAGGCGTTGGCGGCCTCGAAGCCAATCTGCCGGCGCGCCTCCACGGCCTCCAGCTCCGCCGCGTCGCCGTCCCTCCGCGCCGCGCGGTACAGGAAGATGCCGCGCGCGTCGAACAGCGGCAGGGAGGCGACGAAGTTGGCGTTGAAGGCGTTGTTGCGCTGGATGACCACCGTCTGGCCACCCACTTCGCGCGTCACCTCATTCAGACGCCGGGTGTAGGTGCCCGTTCCCGTCAGCTCTGGAAAGAAGAAGGCCCGGGCCCGAGCCAGCCGGGCCCGTGCGGCCTCCGACTGCTGCTCGGCGGCCAGCGCCACCTCGTTACGCTTCGCGGCAAGTTGCACCGCCTGTTCCAGCGTCAGCGGACCACCTTCCGTGGACAGGGCTTCCGCGGGCGGAGGCTGGGACGAAGGACCTGCGCGGGCACCCTTCGTGGATTCGGAGGCGGCGGGTGCGCCCCCCTCGGTCGCGGGCTGCTGCCCCGAAGCACTGGACGCGGTCAGGGCGAGCCAAGCGCAGAGGGGCACGGTGATGGCGTGACGGGGTCTATGCATGAACGGGCGGGGAAGGCTCGGGCGTCGGGGAAGCGGGTCGGCGCGCCATATAAACGGAGGGGGAGAGAAGGGGCTATGACGATTCGGCGTCTGGACGCTGGCCTGCGCGACAGACTATGGGTGGCGTTGGGTTCTCCTGGGTTCCGTTGCTCACTGTAGAAAGATTGCGGGCGCCACCAAGCGCCCGGGAATGCTCGGCCGATGCGTTTATTCCTGATGGGTTGCGTTCTTGCGGTGGTGGTCTCCGTTTCCGGCTGCAAGAAGCAGGAAGACCCACCCAATGCCGGGGCCATCCGCGTACTCGTCTCGTATGCGACGTTTCGTCCGGGCTGTCTCACGCTGACCGTCACGGACGTGGACGAACCCAGCCGCACCGAGACCGCCAACGTCCGGATGGAGCCTTCTGCCCGCAGCGACGTGCGGACGGTGGCCATCCTGGGCCGCGAGGGCTGGAGCCGGAACCTGCGGCTCACCGCGACCGCCAACGAGCGCTCCTGCAACGGGCCCGTGGTGGCACAGCACGAGGTCACCACGCAGGTGCCCGCGGTGGGCACCGCGACCGTGGAGCTCGACCTGCGCGCCCTGGACCTGGATGACGACGGCTACGTCACCAGCGAGGGCGCCTTCCCTGGCTCGGATTGCGACGACGACGACCCGGGCATCCACCCCGGCGCGACGGAGCTGTGCGACGGCGTGGACAACAACTGCGTCAACGGCGAAGCGGATGCCCCCGGTGGCGCGACCTACTACCGCGACGCGGACGGTGATGGTTTCGGCGACCCGCTCGCCCTGCCCAACCTCTCCTGCACGCCTCCCGCGGGCTATGTCCTGGAGGCCGGTGACTGCAACGACCAGGACCCCAACATCCGCCCTGGACAAGCCGAGCTGGTCTGCGACGGCAAGGACGACAACTGCGATGGGAAAATCGACAACGATCCGTTTGATGTGAGCACGCCGTGCCAGACCGAGCAGAACTGCGCTGGGTCCATGCAGTGCGCGAGCACCGAGCTGACGACCTGCGTCAGCAGCGAGACGCCGCGGGAGTGGTTCGTGGACGAGGACGGTGACGGCCAGGCGGGAACCTCCGTGGGGCTCTGGTGCGCCAACCCGCCGCAGGACGCCGTGGAGCACAACACGGACTGTGATGACAGCTCGCGCTTCGTGTCGAACACGGCCACCGAGGTGTGCGACCGGCTGGATAACGACTGCGACGGACAGGTGGACGAAGACCTGGCGGGCTGCGACACCGTGGCCTGGACGACGACGAACGCGACGCCCTCCTCGATTGTCTGGGAGACGGTGGCTGCGTACCCCGGCAACAAGGGCTGGCTCGCGGGACGCGACGGCCACGTCGCCCACGTCGATGGCGGGACGATCACCCCCGTGGCGAACTGCCCGGGTCAGTGGAAGTCCTCCTGGGTGACGAACAGCGGCCGCGTGTTCCTGGGCAACAGCGCGGGCAAGTTCACCACCCGGCTGCCGACCGACACCGGTGCGTGTGTCAACGTGAATGGCCCCGGGAACGCCAGCATCAACGGGATGGTGGGCTTCGAGAGCGGCAACCGCGTGGCGCTGTACGCGGTGGACAGCCAGGGCCGCATCCTCCTCTGGAACTACGAGGAGGGCGCCCCCACCCAGGCGGCCCCCGAGGAGCTCACGCGGCTCAACGACAACCTCAAGTCCATTGACGGCACCAGCCCGCGGACGCTGTTCGCCGCGGGCGCGGAGGCGCAGGGCGGCACCAACCACCCCGTGGTCTGGCGCGGCCCCACGGAGGACGGCGGCACGTGGCAGAAGGAAGCCCTGGGCAACGTCGGGTCGACCGAGTTCCTCTTCGGAATCCAGGTGCTCTCACCGAACCATGTCTACGCCGTGGGCGACAAAGGCCTCTTCCTGGAGCGCGCGGGCACGACGTGGAGCGTGAAGCCCGCCATCACCCTGCCAACCTCGGCCCCAGCGGACATCCGCGGACTGGTGGCCTTCGGCAGCAAGGCCATCTACGCCGTGAGCTCCGGAACGAACGACATCCACTTCTTCAACGGCACGGCCTGGAGCACCGCCTTCGCGCCGTCCAGCCCCATGAACGCGCTGAGCGGAACCGGCCCGGCCGACGTCTGGGTGGCGGGCCACAGCGGCGCGCTCGTGCGCTGGCGGCCCTGAGACGGCGGGTGGACGGACACCATGGACCTGCGCGCGGACGGCCTCACGGTGCGGTACGGAGCGAGGCAGGTCCTGTCCGGCGTGAGCTGCGCGCTGCCGCCCGGGACGCAGGCACTGGTCCTGGGGCGCTCGGGCGCGGGGAAGACGACGTTGGTGAAGGCCCTGGCCGGCCTGGTGCGGCCCACGGAGGGCCGCGTGCTGTGGGATGGGCAGGATGCGGCGCGTCTGACGGCCGCCGAGCGGCGCGAGCAGCAGGCGTCGTTCGGCATGGTGTTCCAGACGGACGCCCTGTTCGACTCGATGACGGTGCTGGAGAACGTCATGGCGCCACTCACCCGCCGCCACGTCCCGGAGGCCGAGGCCCGGGCCCGCGCCAGTGACGTGCTGCGGGCGGTAGGGCTCGCGGACGCAGCGGATACGCTGCCGGAGCGCCTGTCTGGCGGCATGAAGAAGCGCGCGGGGATCGCGCGGGCCCTGGCGGCGCGTCCGTCGGTGGTGCTGGCGGATGACCCGTTCGCGGGGTTGGATCCGGGCACGGCGCGACAGGTGGCCCGGGTGCTCCTGGACGTGTCCCAGGGTGGCACGCTGCTGGTCGTGGCGACGGAGGCTCCGATGGACCTGCCCCTGCCCCGCTGGCTGTACCTGCGGAGTGGCCGGCTGGTTCATGACGGGCCCCCCGCGCCCGAGTGGGAGGATGCTCCGGACGAGGTGCCGGCATGACGCGAAGTGCGCGAACACATCAGGGTGCCAGGACGCGCCACCAGGAGGGCGCGGCCCCAGACGTGCCGCCGCCGAGCCTCCACCCGGATGAGATGCCGCCATGTCGCTCTTGACGAGGCTCGGGCGAACGGCGCTGGACGCGCTCAGCGGAACCGGCGCGCTGGGCCTGGTCGTGGGCCGCACGGTGCTGGCGCTGCCGAAACTGGAGCGCCGCGAGCTGGGCCGTGCGCTGGTGCAATTCGGCTACGGCTCCCTGCCGCTCGCGCTGGCCACGGCGGCGCTGGCCGGCATCATCGTAGTGCTGCAATCGGGCATCTACGTCCAGCGCTTCGGCGCGCGGGCCTTCCTCGGCTGGGCGGCGGGCTATGGCGTGCTGTGGGAGTTCGGCCCGCTGCTGCTGGGCCTCATCATGTCGGCGCGGCTGGGCGCGCGAAACGCGGCGGAGCTGGCGCTGATGCAGGTGGGCGGACAGATTGAAGGGCTGAGGGGCATCGGCCTGGACCCCTTCGCCATCCTCGTCGCGCCCCGCGTGGTGGCCATGGAGGTCAGCATGCTGGCGCTCAGCGGCGTCACCTTCGCGGTGGCCATCCTCTTCGAGTCCGTGGCCGCCCTGCTCGCCCTGGGCCTTCCGGTGCGCGTCTTCTTCGGCACCTTCTCCCAGCTTCTGGGGCCGCTCGACCTCCTGGGCGGCGTGGTGAAGACGGGCATCTTCGGACTGGCCATCGCCCTGCTGTCCACCACCGTGGGCCTGTCCGCTCGAGGCGGCGCACACGCCGTGGGCCAGGCGGCGGCCAACGCGGTGGTGCGCAGCTGCGCGGCCATCTTCGTCCTCGACTTCGCCCTCACCTCCTTGCTCGCGGGGTGGATGGGATGAGCGGCGTGCTGTCGTTCTTCGGAGCGCCGGTGGTGATGCTGGCGCGCACGGTGCGGGCCTCCACCCGGGACGGCGTGCCCTGGCGCGAGTCCCTGGCGCAGCTCCACGAGCTGGGCGGGCGCAGCGTGTGGCTCGTGATGTCCGGCATGGCCTTCTTCGGCGCGGTGCTCGTCACCATCGCCAACAGCCAGGCACGGCGCTTCGTGGGCAACGTGGCGGTGCTGGGGCCCGCGTACTTCGAGCTGCTCATCCGCGAGCTGGGCCCGGCGGTGTCCGCGCTGCTCACGGCCTCGCGCGCGGGCGCGGCGCACGCGGCCGAGCTGTCCACCATGAGCGTCAACGAACAGGTGGAGGCCCTGGAGATGTCCGCGGGCGACCCCTATGCGGACCTCGTCGCGCCCCGGGTGTTCGCGGGCGTGATGGGCGTGCCCCTGCTGTGTACCCTGGGCACCATCGCGGCCACGCTGTCCGCGGCGGCGGTGGCGCAGTTCGCCTTCGGCGTGGACGGGCGGGCCTTCATGGACCCGCGCTACGTGGACGGCTGGGACT
This sequence comes from Myxococcus sp. AB036A, assembly GCF_006547355.1. Lineage (NCBI taxonomy): Bacteria > Pseudomonadati > Myxococcota > Myxococcia > Myxococcales > Myxococcaceae > Myxococcus > Myxococcus sp. AB036A. The sequence goes on from NZ_VHLC01000064.1 coordinate 48,254, forward strand.
TGCTGGCCGCGTTCCTGAAGGCCGCGGGCTGCGGGCTCTACATTCCGCTGGCGGCAGCGGTGGCGGGCCTCAAGGCGCGAGGCGGCGCCGAGGCCGTGGGCGAGGCCACCACCGACGGCGTGGTGGCGGCGAGCCTGGGATGCCTGCTCATCGACCTCGCCGTCTCGCTGGCCTTCCAACTGGTGCGCCTGTGAGCGAGCCCCGCGCATGACGCCCCTTCCCGACAACGAGGCCCTGCGATTCCGGGACGTGCACGTCGCGTTCGACGAGGGACGCCGGCGCGTGCTTGCGGGGCTCACGGCGGACGTGTCCACGAAGGAGCTGACGTTCATCGCGGGCGCCAGTGGCACCGGGAAGAGCGTGCTGTGCCGGCTGGCGGTGGGGCTGCTGCGCCCGGACGCGGGCGAAGTGGTGCTATGGGGAGAACGCGTGGACTCCAGGCCCGAGCGCGAGCTGGTGCCGCTGCGCCGACAGGCGCCCTACCTGGTGCAGGGCCCGGCGCTGTTGGACTGGCGCACGCTCCGGCAGAACGTATGGCTGGCGGACCCGGCGGCGTCCGTGGACGACGTGGACGCCGCGCTGGCGCAGGTGGGTCTGCTGGACTGGGCGGACCGGCTGCCACCGGAGCTGGGGCCCGGAGCGAAGAAGCGGACGGCCATCGCCCGGGCGTTGGTGCTCAAGCCGCGCTATCTCCTCTTCGACGAGCCGACGACGGGCCTGGACCGGAAGGCGGCGGGCCAGGTGGAAGAGGTGCTCGCGTCGCTGAAGGCGCGGGGCCTGGGGGGGATGGTGGTGTCCCACGACTACCGGCAGCTGAAGGCGCTGGCGGACCGGGTGCTGGTGGTGGCGAACAAGCAATGTGCCTACCTGGGCACGCCGAAGGGCTTTCTGGAGTCCTCCGCGCCCGAGCTGCGAGTACTGACAGCGCCATTCATGGAGGGCGCGACGGATGGATGAGCGACGGCTGGAGCTGAAGGTGGGCGCCCTGGTGTTGGCCGCCATCGTGGGCGTGCTGTTGTTGCTGTGGCTGATGGGCGAATTGAAGCTGGGCTCGGAGACGGGGCTGGCGGTGGACTTCGGCCACACGGGGAACGTGGTGGAGGGCGCCCCCGTGAAGCTGGGCGGCGTGCAGGTGGGACGCGTGCAGGACATCCAGCTCCAGCCCGAACGGCGGGACGCCCAGGGACGCCCGCTGCCCGTGCGGATGGAGCTCGCGGTGGCGCCGGAGGCCGTGGGCGCGCTGCGCAAGGACGCGCGCGTGACGGTGGCCACGGTGGGCATCCTGGGAGAGCCCTACCTGGAGCTGAACCCGGGCTCGGCGCCAGAGCGGCTGCCCGCGGGCACGGCCGTGCGGGGAACGGACGCGCCCCGGCTGGACGTCCTGGCCGAGCAGCTCACCCGCTTCGTGGACCTGCTGTCCCAGATGCTGGAGGAGGACCCGGAGGCCATCCGCGGCCTCGCGGCGAACGTGTCCCGGCTGGCGAGGACGCTGGACCAGTTGCTGACGGAGAACCGGGGCGACGTGAAGGTGCTCGCGTCCGAGCTGGCGGCGGCCTCGAAGGACTTGCGCCAGCTCGCGGGCCTGGCGCGCGAGGCCTTCCAGCCTGGAGGCAAGGGCGCGCAGCTGTTGGACGATGCCGCGGCGGCAGCGGCCGTCGTGCGACGCGACCTGCCGGGGCTGACGAAGTCCGCCGGGACGACGCTGGACGGCTTGGCGGCCGTGACGGGCCCGCTGGGGCCCGAGGACGGCGCGCGGGTCAAGGTCGCGCTGGAGCGCCTCACCTCGGCCTCAGGACAATTGGAGAGCATCGCGGCCCGCGCGGACCGGGTGCTGGCGAAGCTCGAGGCCGGCGAGGGCACCGCGGGCGCGGTGCTCCAGGACGGCAGGCTCTACGAGGAGCTGCGCATGCTGGTGACGGACCTCCGCAAGCACCCGTGGAAGGTGCTCTGGAAGGACTGAGGCCCGGGCGTCGGGCACCTATCAGGACGCAGCGTGAAGGCGTGCAAACACGGGCCCAATTGTTCAGGGTGTGGCCTCCCCCCCATTCTGGGAGCGCACCAAATCATTGCTGGTGGTACAAGCCCGGGCCGTGAAAGCCCCCCAGCCC
>NZ_VHLC01000065.1:0-49829 GCF_006547355.1 Myxococcus sp. AB036A
GTGGGCGGGGGTGGGCGGGGAAGGGTGCCGCCGCCCACCCCCGCGCACGCAACGGAGGGGGGGCGGCGCGCTAGAGGCCGTACGTCTCCAGCAGCTTCAACCACACCTCGCTCATGGTGGGGAACGACGGCACCGCGTGCCATAACGTGTCGAGCGGCACCTCTCCCGCCACGGCGATGGTGGCCGCATGGAGCATCTCTCCCACCTCCGGCCCGGTGAACGTGGCGCCCACGAGCACCCGGCGCTTCTCGTCCACCACCCACTTCACGGTGCCCGTGAGGCCCTTGCCCACCAGCGACGTGCCGGGCACGTCCTGGAGCTGTTGCTCCACCGTGCGCACCGGCAGCCCGGCTTCGCGTGCCTTGGCCTCGGTGAGGCCCACGCTGGCCACCTGCGGGTGGGTGAAGACGACTTGTGGGGTGGCCTTCGCGTCCGCCCAGGCCCTTGCCTGTTTGCCCGCGATGACGTCGCCCACCATGCGGGCCTGGTACTTGCCCATATGGGTGAGGAGGTTGCGGCCATTGGTGTCGCCGCACGCGTAGAGCCAGCCGCCGTCCACGCCCTTCGCGCGGAGCTGGTCATCCACCTCCACGGGCTTGCCGCCCTCGAGCCCCACCGTCTCCAGCCCGATTCCTTCCGTGCGGGGCACGCGGCCCATGGCCACCAGGATTTCGTCCGCGACGACCTGCTCGCCATTGGACAGCGTCACCGTCACCTCGCCCTTGCCGCCGGGCCGCTGGACGCGCGTCACGTTCATTCCCAGCAGCACGCGCGCGCCGGCATCTCGCAGCGCCTGGGCCACCTGCTCTCCGGCGAAGGGCTCCGCGCGGGAGAGCAATCTCTTTCCGCGCTGCACCAGCGTCACCTCGGAGCCCAGCGAGCGCCACGCCTGGGCCAGCTCCACACCGACCGCGCCGCCGCCCAGCACCACCAGCCGCTTGGGCACCTGTCTGGCGCCGGTGCCCTGGCGGTTGTCCCAGGGCTGGGCGTCCTTCAGCCCCGGGATGTCCGGGATGCGCGGATGGCTGCCGGTGGCCAGCACCACGGCTTTTCGGGCCTCCAGCTCCCGCACGGTTCCGTCCTTGTTCTCCACGCGCACCTTGCGCGGGCCGGTGAGCTTGCCGGTGCCCCGCACCACCTTCAGCTTCGCGCCCTCGGCCCACTTCACCTGGGAGTCGTCCTGGTAGTCGTTGACCATCGAATCCCGGTGGGCCAGCACCGCGCGCGCGTCGATGCCCTCCTGGAGCTTCTCGCGCACGCCGGCGGCATGCTCCGCCAGCCACCGCGCTTCGCTCGGGCGCAGCAAGGCCTTGCTGGGAATGCAGGCCCAGTACGAGCACTCGCCGCCGAGCAGCTCATGCTCCACCAACGCCACCGACAGCCCGGCCTCCGCGGCGCGCGCACCGGAGACCTCACCCGCGGGGCCTGCCCCTATCACCACCACGTCGAACGCTTCCGCCATGTGCCTTCACCTCGTGCCCGCTGCGTAGCGCGGCGGCGGGCCATGCCCACGGCCGCGGTGAGACGCACGTCCGCTGCTGGAAAGTGAGGGTGGTCACCCGCCGACACCGGACACAGGGCACGGGCCCGAGGGGTGGTTGGCTGTCAGGTCTGCCCGCGTCCTGTCGTCCGGGGCTGTCGCTTGACGCGGGCAGGGTGGCGGTCACATCTTGTCTGCGCAGCATCACGGTCCGCGCGGGAGTCACGCACGCGGCGGGAGGTGTGCCATGGGACGTGTCTTGAATGGAGTCTCGGGTCGCTCCGCGCTGAACGTGCTGAACCGGGTGGGCCGCCTCCCTCGCTGAGCGGGACGGAGCGCGCTTCCAGGGTCTTGGATTCGGCATGTGCGCGGAGCCTTTGCCTCCGTGCAATGGGCCGGCGTGTGTCTCGTGCGTCGCTGACGGCTTGAAGCCGGGAGCGCACGAGGGGCACGCGCGGCCTTCTGGGAACCGTTCGTCCTCTCATGTCCTCTTCCAGGAATCGCCGTACCTCGTCATCGCGCCATCTGCGCGTGCAGTCTCATCTGTCCCAAGAAGTCTCCCGCACCTTCCGGGGTGAGCTGTCCGACCCGAGGCTCGAAGGCGTCGCGCTGACGTCCTTCGAGCTGTCGCCGGACGGCCGCCTCGTTCGCATCGGCTACACCGTCACGCCCGAAGCCGCGGCTGGCGGCCTTCGTCCCCTGCAGGCGGCGCTCGAAGGCGCCAGCGGCTACCTGCGCTCGCAGCTCGCGGAGCACCTCGACCTCAAGCGCGTGCCGCAGCTTCGCTTCATCTACATCGGCGTCTCGGAGCACACGCCCGGAGCGGCGGAGGAGGGCGAGTCATGATGCCCCGTCTCCTTCCGCCTGCGCCGGGCTGCAGGCCCATCCTCGTCTGGGCCCGAGCGCTGCCTCCCGGCGCGGAGAAGCAACTGCGTCACATCGCCTCCCAGCCCTATGTCGTGGAGCACGTGGCCGCCATGCCGGACCTCCATGTCGCATCCGGCATCGCAGTGGGCACCGTCTTCGCCACCGAGCACCACGTCGTACCGGGGGCCCTGGGCGGAGACCTGGGCTGCGGCGTGAGCGCCTGGCGTTTCCCACTCACCTCGGGCCTTCCCGGACGGGACCTGCTGGAGCGCGTGCTGTCTCAACTGGCCGAGCGCATCCCCGTGGGTGACGCCGCCCACCGGGGCCGGGGGCTGCCCTTGCCCCCGGCGCTGGAGTCACCGCCCCTGTCCACCCAGAAGCTGTGCCATGCCTGGGAGCGGCTGGCGCCCAGACACCTGGCGACGCTCGGGGGCGGTAACCACTTCCTCGAACTGGACCGGGATGCGGACGGGGCCCTCTGGCTGCTGCTGCACACCGGCTCGCGGGGCGTCGGCGCGGCCATCGCGGACCACCACGTGCGGGTGGCCCGGGCGCTCGGGGAGGGCGGCTTGCCGGCCCTGGACATCCACACCGCCGAGGGCGCCGCCTGCCTCGCCGACACGCAGTGGGCCTGCCGCTTCGCGCTCGCCAATCGGGAGGCCATCGCCGCTCGCGCGCTGGATGTCCTGGAGGAAGCCCTGGGCGTGGCCGCCGACCCCACGTCGGCCGTGGACGTGCACCACAACCACGTCGCCCAGGAGGAGCACGGGGGTCGCATGCTGTGGGTCCACCGCAAGGGTGCGGTGGGGCTCCAGGCCGGCCAACGCGGGCTCATCCCGGGTTCCATGGGGACGGCGTCCTACGTCGTGGAGGGCCGGGGCGAGCCGCGTGCCTTCCGCTCCTGCTCACACGGGGCGGGCCGCGTCCTCACCCGTGCGGAGGCACGGGCGCGCATCCGCCCGGCGGCGCTGGAGCACGTGCTGCGCCGCGTGGTGTACGACAAGGGGCGCGCCGCCGCCCTGGTGGAGGAGGCACCCGCCGCCTACCGCGACATCACCGAGGTGCTGGAGGACGAGGCCGACCTCGTCCGGCCGCTCCTGCGCCTGACACCGCTCGCCGTCCTCAAGGGCTGACCGGGAAGGGGGGAGGCCGCTCCTGGCGAGAATCCGGGGGCGGCTTTACTCCAGGTGTAATGGGAGAGCGACAATGCGCCCGGCTTCGGCCGTCACCGGGGCCCGGGCGAGGGGTCCAGTGGCTGACATTGCAGAGAACCGCGTCAGGGGAGTTCCCCGCACCCGTCGGGATGCCGTACACTCGGACACCAGAAGTACACGAGAGAACCTGCTGGGGCGTCGTCTAATGGCAGGACATCAGACTTTGACTCTGAGTATCAAGGTTCGAATCCTTGCGCCCCAGCCACTCCGCTCCGGGGGGACGCGGTAGCCATGCGTCCGTCCCGTGCATGAAGGACGGTGGGCCGATGCCGCAGAAGACACTCCTTCTGGTCTCCGTGGGTAGCCCGCCAGCCTCTCTCTTGAGGGACTTGCAGGACCCGCTGGCGGCGCAAATGGGTGTCGCGGCCGTGGTGTCGAAGACGGTATTGCCGACGCCCGCCTACGCCTTCAACAAGGACCGTGGCCAGTACCACTGCAACGCCATCATGCGGCGGCTGACGCCCATGCTGGAGCCCGGCCAGTTCGCCGTGTTGGGCATCTCTGACGTGGACCTCTTCGTCCCGGACTCGCCTTTCGTCTTCGGGGAAGCGGACCGCGAGTCGAAGACGGCGGTGATGAGCCTCCATCGCCTGGCCCAGGGCGCCGCCAGCGACATGTTGCGGCGCCGCGCGCAGGTGGAGGTGGTGCACCAGGCGGGACACCTGCTCGGGTTGTCCTACTGCGAGGACCCTCGGTGCGTGATGTTCTTCGCGCAGACGCCGCAGGACTGCGACCGCAAGCAACTGTCGCTCTGCAACCTCTGCCGCAACGAGCTCCAGAAGCTCAACCGCTGACATTGACCGTGCGTTGAATCACCCGTGGCGCGTTGACGTCAGTCCCGGTGCGCTCTGTAGTACGGGGCTCTCTATCGGCCGGGAAGCGGAGTGACGACGATGACGGGCAAGCGGAGGTTCCTCGGAGCGGTCTTGGCGGTGGGGATGTTGGGGGGCTGCGAGCCCCTGGACGACGGTGGCGGTGGCGGCATCGGGGACGTCCTCTTCACCCGCGGCTTCGCCTTCGTGCGCGAGGACGACCGCAACGTCTTCGTGGTGGACGACAACGGCGACGCCAACAGCCCGCAGCGGCTGACCAACGTGGGCGGCGCCTACTGGCCTTCCGTGTCGCGAGACGGCCGCAGCGTGGTGTTCGTCCAGCGCAGCGGCGGTACCACCTCGTTGCTGACGGTGCCCACCTCGGGCGGCACGCCCTCCACGCTGTTCCGGGCGAATGATTCGACGTGCGCGCGCGGCTGCTCCAACTTCCGCACGCCCACCTTCAGTCCGGACGGGCGCAGCGTCGTCTTCGTCTTCTCGCCGGGCAACAGCTCCCAGACGGCGCTGGCGCGCATCAACACGGACGGCAGCGGCTTCCAGGAGCTCACGCCCAACAACGTCATCGCCTACGGCGCGCCGTCCTTCCTGCCCAACGGGAGCGCGGTGCTGGCGGGGGCGGGCAGCGGGTTGAACCAGCTCGACCAGCTTGCGCACGTGCCGCTCAACGGAGGCACCATCACCTACTCCTCCCTGAGCGCGGGCGTGCAGTTCGTGGAGAACCGCGTGGCGGTGTCTCCGAACGGCTCCCAGGTGGCGCTGGATGGGCGCCTGTCCTCCGGTGGCACGCGCATCTTCGTGGGGCAGTTGTCGGGCTCGAACGTGGGGGCGCTCCAGCGCGTCACCAGCGGCGGGACGGGCGAGGAGTCGTGGCCGAGCTGGACGGGAGCCGGCCAGATGGGCTTCCTCATCAGCGCTGGCGGGAGTGACACGGGCATCTACCGCGCGAACCTGAGCACGGGCTCGGTGTCGCTGGCGGTGCCCAGCGCCACGGAGCCGTCCTACGGGCCGATTTGACCTGGAGCCGCACCTCGGACCCGGTGGGGTGGCGCCAGCGCCGCCCGTCGGGCATCTGAGGGGAGGCGGTTCGGGCCGGATTCGCGCCGTGGGGGGCGCCTGCGGTAGCCTGACGCATGGAGATGCCGGCATGAGCGAGTCACCTGACAGCAAGTCCCTCGCCTCTGGCGCGCAATCCCAGGAACCGATCCTGGGGAGCCGGGCCGGCCATCTGGTGGGCTTCGATGCCAGTGGCGCGGTGCTCGTGGATTTTCCGGGGAACGCCTCGGGCCCGGTGGCCGCGCGGCTCGCCGTCGTCGTGGAGCCGAAGTCGCTCCAGGCCGCCGTCGCCCAGCGCCAGAAGGCGGTGCTCCTCTTCGAGAACGGAGACGCCCGGCTGCCCTTCGTCATGGGGCTCATCCAGGAGCCCAGCGCGACGCCGCTGTTGGACGCGTTGCTGGAATCACCCCCTCCAGAAGCCGCGCTGCGCCCGACAGAGGCCCATGTCGACGGCAAGCGCGTCGTCATCGAGGGCCAGGACGAAGTCGTCCTCAAGTGCGGTGAGGCCAGCATCACCTTGCGCCGCAACGGCAAGGTCATCGTGAAAGGCACCTACCTGGAGTCGCGCGCCTCCGGCACCCACCGAATCAAGGGCGGCACGGTCGAAATCAACTGACGCTCTGGACGTAAGGCGACCTGCGTGGACGCCACGTCCAACACGACGCGGCACGGGCCGCCGACGGGCGGGGGGCGCAGCCTCCCTGCCGAGCGGCGTGCTGTGAGCCAGGGCGCCGAGCGCCCGGGGGCAACTGGCGTCCCAGGGCGCGAGGCGCGATGCTGCCGCGCGGAGGTCTGACGATGTCCCTCTTCGATGCCGTGCTGGCGGGCGACCGTGACGCCGTGGAGTCCCACCTGTCCGCTGGAGCGGACCCGAACCCCTTCGACGAGGAGGGGCGCACGCCGCTGATGGCCGCGGCCCGCGCGGGGCGAGCGGACCTGGTGCAACGCCTCCTGGAGGCGGGAGCGGACCCCGAGCTGACGGACAGCATCGGCGAGTCCGCGCTCATCATGGCCGCGGCGCACGGGCACACCGAGGTCTGCCAGTGGCTGATGCCTCACGCGCGCGCGGATGACCAGGACCTGGCCCGCACGCTGCTCTCCGGCCTGGGCATCACCGACCTGCGCTTGGACGCGCCGCCTCCGCCGGACAACAGCTTCCGCCGCAAGCTCGCCTCCGCGGGGGCGTATGTCTCCGGCAAGCTGGGGGACGACGGCGCCACCAAGCGGCTGGAGCGCGTCCTGCGCTCGGAGAAGCAGCGCAAGCCCTGAAACAGCGAAGGCCCGGGGCTTCAGGTGGAAGCCTCCGGGCCCTTGCGTGAAGCGAAGCAGCGGGCGGGCCCTTCAGCGGGCCCGCCGCACCACTGGCGCTACTCCGGCTTGGCGCTCACCGTGGCGCTGGGGGCCACGGTGCCCACCGCGCCGCTCTTGGTCTCCAGCGCGTCGGCGACCAGCTCGGTGATGTCCTTGATCTTGATGTTCTCCTCACGGCCGGTGTCGTTCACCGCGTCAGAGAGCATCGTGGAGCAGAACGGGCACGCCACCGCGACGATGCCGCTGCCGCCCTTCTCCTTGTAGTCGCCCACCTGGCCCGGCTTCTTCTTGTCCGCGGCGTTGGGGTAGGGCGTGTTCGGGTCCTCGGCGTGCTTCAGCGTGAGCGCGGCCTCGTTCAACCGGTTGTGGTTGATGCGCGTGCCAATGTGCTCCTCCATCCACATGCGGCCGCCGCCGGCGCCGCAGCAGAAGCCCTCGCGCTTGCTGCGCTGCATCTCCACCACCTCGAGCCCGGGGATGCTGTTGAGCACCTCGCGGGGGGCGTCATAGACGCCGTTGTGGCGGCCCAGGTAGCAGGGGTCGTGGTAGGTGAGCTTGCTGTTCATCACCGCGGAGAGCTTGATGCGCTTCTCCTTCAGCAGCTCGTTGATGAGCTGCGTGTGGTTGATGACGCGGTACTCGCCGCCGAACTCCGGGTACTCGTTCTTGATGGTGTTGAAGCAGTGCGGGCACTGGGTGATGACGGCCTTCACGCCCATCGAGTTCCACGTCTCGACGTTCGTCTTCGCCATCGTCTGGAACAGGTACTCGTTGCCCATGCGGCGCGCGGAGTCGCCGTTGCACATCTCCTGCTTCGACAGCGTGGCGAAGCTCACGCCCGCCTCGCGCAGAATCTTCACCAGCGCGCGGCTGACCTTCTTCTGCTTGTCGTCGTAGCTGCCCGCGCAGCCCACGAAGAAGAGGTACTCGTAGGGGCCTCCGTCGTCACCCCACGTGGGGAGCGCCAGGTCCTCCGCCCACTCGTCGCGCCGGTCCTGGCCCAGGCCCCAGGGGTTGCCCTGGCGCTCGATGCCCTCGAACACGCGCTGGATTTCGGGGGGGAACTCCGCCTTCACCTGCACCTGGTAGCGGCGCATGTCGATGAGGCGCGGAACGTTCTCGATGAACACCGGGCAGGCCTGCTCGCACCAGCCGCAGCTCGTGCACGCCCACACCGTCTCCGCCGACAGCGCGCTGCCGACGATTTCGGGCAGCGGCTCCTTGATGCCATTGGGGCCGTAGCCTTCCTCCACCCACTGCTCGTTGTCCCAGATCCAATGCTTCAGGTCCTGGTTGACGCCCTTGTGGGTGAGCGGCTTGCCGGTGATGTACGTCGGACAGTGCGTCTGGCAGCGGCCACACTCCGTACAGGAGTAGAGGTCCATGCCCTGCTTCCACGTCAGGTCCTTCACCGTGGCGGTGCCGAAGTCCTCCTTCTCCAGGTCCGGCGTGGGCAGCTTGCCGGTGGAGTGGGTGCGCTGGAAGAAGACGGTGGGCAGGCCGGTGATGATGTGGAAGTGCTTGCCGATGGGCAGGAAGTTCAGGAACGCCAGGATGATGACCAGGTGAACCCAGAAGCCGGCCGTGCCCACCACGTGCGCGGCGGTGGCGCCCAGCGGCATCATCGCCAGGCCCGTCAGGCTGGTGAACGGCTCCCACCACACCAGCGCGGCGGGGGACTGAGGCACCTGCGAGGCGCCCACCTGCGCCTGCGCGGCGTGCGCGGCCACCATGTGGCTGCCACCGAACAGGAACTCGGAGACCATCAGCCCGCCGATGAAGCACAGGATGAGGTACGCCTCCCACGACGGCGTCATGCGGTCCGGCTTCACCTTCCAGCGGACCCAGATGTAGTAGGCCACGCCCAGCAGGGCCAGCGCGGCGACCACGTCCTTGGCCAGCAGGTAGAGCTTGTAGACGAAGAGCAGCGCGGATTGATCCGCCCAGAACGGGTGGCCCAGGTCGGTCAGCACGTCCAGCGCCGTGGTCGAAAACCCCATGGCGAAGAGCATGACGGTGCGCAGGGCCAGCACCATGAAGGCCGCGTAGATGAGGACGTGGAACAGGCCCGGCGTGAACTCCTCCGGGTCCACCAGTCGCTTCTGGCCAAGGCCAAAGCGCACCAGCTGCGCCACGCGGAAGGGGATGTTGTCGAGCCGGTTCTCCTTCTTCATCGCGAGCAGGACGCCCACGCGACCGGACATGGTCATGACGAAGATGGGAATGGCGAGGGCTAGCAACAGGCCGGTGATGATGGGACTCATGGGACTCTGAGGACCTCTCGGGCGCGGCAGACAGGCCCGGGCTGCCGCGTCGCGGCAATTCTTGAGTGCACTTCAACCCTAACAGGGGTGATTCTCGAATCAAGCACCCTGCTGCCCCAGGTGTCCTTCACTGGAGAACGCGGCCCGGGTCCTCTGGGGAGTGAGCGGCCATCGCACGGATTTACCAGTGGCGGACGGCAGCCAGGCACCCTTTGAAAATACTCGGGCGTAAATCGCTGTGGGGGTTCCTTTCTCGGGCTCAGGGCTTACCTTGTGCGATTGCCACGGGCACTGTCTGACGTCTGACTGTTCGTAACTGCCTGTAAATACGAATACTCCTCACTGGAGGGCAGGCAGGTAGGCAAGCGGGCGACATGGCCCCCGGAACTTTGAGACCCCAAGGGCTTTACAACGCGAGGCGACATCACCAACATGGTCGGTAAATCGGTCAACGATTAATGGAGCGGGCCTCGCATGGGGCGGGCCCGGGTCGACCGAAGCGGGATGCCCCCCTTCACCTGGGTGGTCTCCAGAGGAGCCGGCGATGGTTCACGACGACACCACGTACATGGACGATGAAGGTTTGCCTTATGTGGATCCGCGGCAGGACGGTGGCGCGGAGTCTTCTGAGGCCGATGAGGGCGCGCCCGGCCGCCGTTGGGGCTACTCCGAAGAGTCGTGGGGCGGCTGGACTGCGGCCGAGTAATTCGCGGCCCCCGCGGCCGGTGGATGCGCGGGGGCATTAGCGGTAACCGGGGCAATGGATACCCGCGTGGTGGCTCCCTCAGGGTGAGCCCCCGGGCCCAGGGTTCGCGGCCCCACGTCAGAATGGGCGGCCTGCCTGCCCGTCACCTTTCCCTCATTTCTGCGTCAACCTCTCCGGCGGCCACGAACGGCCGTGGTTCGAGGGTGAGGAGCGACGTCATGAAGGTGCTGTGGTGCTGGCGGTGCCGGATGGACCTGCCCATGCTCGACGAGGAGGAGTTCGCGCGGATCAACCTCCTGCTCCAGCGCAAGCAACTCCGGAACGAGGCAGGCATCTCGTCCCTCAAGCACGCCTTCACGCCTGCTCTCCGGGAGTACGAGCGGCTGACCGGCTTCCACGAGACGAACATCAACGCGGTCTTGCACCACCGGCTGATTCTCTTCGGCCCGCCGTGCACCGCCTGCGGCAAGCCGCTGAGGACCCCCCAGGCCCGGTACTGTGCGGCCTGCGGCGCGTCGCGGCGGCCAGCACCTTCCTGAGGGGCTGCCCGTGTGGGTGTGCCGCATCCTGGCTGGCCCCCTTGCTCCAAAGCACGACTCCCGACATTCTCAGACCCCGCAGCCTGCCCGAGAGCGTCCCCCTCTCCCGTGCGTTGTGGCCCATGAGACTTCCGGCATCGGGGGCGGTCCGCTCCCGCAGATTGATTCGCGGCACAATGCCTCGTGCGACCACGGGGGAGTACGTATGAAGCAGACGGCCTGGGCAGTGGAGCGTGACGCCGAACATGGCCGCGAGGTGCTCCTCCTCGTCACCCTGGAAGCCGACGCTGACGCCCCCCGCGCGCCCGTGGCCATCAACCTCGCTTTGGATCGCAGCGCCTCCATGCGGGGCGTGCCGCTGCTCGCCGCGGTGCAGGCCGCCCAGGCGCTCGTGGAGCGCGCCAGCCCACGCGACTACCTGGGCCTGCTCACCTTCGACGCCGAGCCCGAGCAGGTCCTCCCCATGCGGGCCATGGACCCCAACGCCCGCGCGCAGCTCCTCAAGGTGCTCGCGCGCCTGGAGTCCGGCGAGGGGACCGCCTTGCATGAGGCCGTGGAGCGCGCCTCGGAGTCCGCCCGCCGCGTGCTCGTGCCCGGCGCCCGGCCTCAGGTGCTGATGCTTACCGATGGTGAGCCCTCGGTGGGGCCGTCGCAGCTCGCCGAGTTCAAGACCCAGGGCGCCCGCATCGCCGAGTCTGGCGTCATGCTCCACGCGCTGGGGCTGGGCCGCCACTACCTGCCCGACATCCTGGAGGCACTCACCAGCCCCTCCGGTACCGGCTTCGTGCACGTGGATGACCCGGAAGGTTTGCCCATGGCCGTGGGCCAACTGGGCGCCGAGCTCTTCGGTGAAGTCGTCGCCGACGCGCGCGTGCACGTGCTGCCCACGGGCTTCGCCGACGTCCGCTGCCGTCACCGCTATCCCTCGCGCGTGGAAGGCGACGCCATGAGCGCCACCCTGGGCGCCATCTCCCAGGCCTTCCCGCGCCGCGTCCTCTTCTCGGGCATGTTGGGGGACGCGGAGTGGAACCTGGGCGTGTCCACGTCCTACTCCGAGCGCGGCGATACGCGGCGCATCAGCGTGCCCGTGACGCGTGTGCTGCCCGACAGTGACGCGGGCCGCTTCGTGCGCGCCGTGTCCGCCGAGCTGGACCTGGTCGCCGGTGAAGCCGCCGCGTGGAAGGCCCTGGGCCGCCGTCACCAGGACGCTGCGGAGCGGGCGCTGGAGGCCGCGGATGTCGCCCTCTACAAGCTCGCTCGGCTCGGCTCGGCGGAGGTGCCCGCGCAACGCCACGTGGAGCGGCTGGCGGACCTGCGCCGGGTGATAGAGCGCCGGGCAAACAAGCTCCCCGCGCTGGTGATGCGCCGCGCGCACTCCGAGGTCTCCCGCATCACCATGAGCCGCGTGGGCCCCGCGGCGCCCGCGCTGCTGCCCTGGAAGACCGAGGACTGACGCCCGTCGCTCGGCTGCCCTTGTGGGTTCATGACGTCACCTCTGTGACGCTGTAACCCCTCCTGCTCGGACTGTCCGCCTGGGAGTGGGCGTGGCGCGTCATGCGAGGGGAATGCCCGCCTGCCCGGATGGTTCACTGTGCTCGGAGGCACGTGTCTGCCGCTGGCGGGCCGGCCTCCTCTGGGTTAACGGGAGTCGCATGACGCATCAGCAGTCCAAGAGGCTCGGCGTTGTTGGTGGAATCGGACTGCTGCTGGTGGCGGCGGTCGCGTGGGCGGACCTGCCTGCGTCGGCGGTGGCATCGAGCGCGCCGGACGAAGGCGACCCTCGCATCGAGGGTGCCCTCCTGGTGGACGCCACCCAGGTGAAGCCGGGAGACACCTTCCGCGTGGGCGTGCGTTTCCGGTTGGATCCGGGCTGGCACGTCTACTGGAAGAACCCGGGCGACTCCGGCCTGGAGACGGAAGTGGCGTGGGACACGCCCGGCGTCACCGTGGGGCCGCTGCAGTGGCCCTTCCCGCAGACGTTCCGCACGCCCGACGGCTTCATCACCACCCATGGCTATGACGGTGAGGCCATCCTCATCGCCGACGCGAAGGCGGTGGAAGGGCCCTCCACGGGCCTGCTGACGGTGTCCGCCGCCGTGGAAGCGCTGGTGTGCGAGGTGCACTGCATTCCCGCGGAGCTGATGCTGACGCGCTCCATTCCCCTGGGTCCCCAGACGGTGCGCGACGCGGAGACGGCGGCTGCCTTCGACACCGAGCTGGCCAAGGTACCCCGTCCCGCGAAGGACAGCGGCCACGCGGCGACGGTGGCGCTGGATGCGCCGCAGCTCACCGCGGGCCAGGATTTCACCGGCACGCTCACCCTGACGGCCTCGGGCGGCGCGGTGGTGCCCGCGGTGGAAGGTGACTTCTTCGTCGCCGACCGCATCCCCGGCGTCGTGCGCGTGGGGTTGGCCTCGGACGGTCCGGGCCGCTTCAAGCTCAAGGGCAAGGCGGAGCCGGACGTGCAGGCGTCGGCGCCGGGCCTGACGGGCGTGATGCGCCTGGGCACGGCGGCCACGGGCTACCAGTACCTCGAGGTGGCGGCGCCGCTGGCCCCCATGGTGGCGGCCGGTGGCGCGGCTGGGACGCCGGCTGCGGTGAGGCCGCCGTCGGTGAAGGACAGCATCGCGGCGGTGAAGCCGGTGGGCGCCGCCATCGCCACGCCGCCCGCGGCCGAGTCGTCCATGGGCCTGGGGCTGGCGCTGGTGTTCGCCTTCTTCGGCGGCGCGCTGCTCAACCTGATGCCGTGCGTGTTCCCCGTGCTGGCGCTCAAGGCCTACGGCTTCACGCGCATGGTGCAGCAGGAGAAGGGCCGCGTCGGCGCGCATGCGGCGGCCTACGCGGCGGGCATCATCGGCACCATGCTGCTGCTGGCCAGCGTCGTGCTGGCGGTGCGCGCGGGTGGCGCGAGCGTGGGCTGGGGCTTCCAGTTCCAGGAGCCGCTCTTCGTCGCGGGTGTGTGCGCGGTGTTGGTCGCCTTCGCGCTCAACCTCTTCGGTGTCTTCAACGTGGGCCTGGACGGCACGGCGCTGGCGGGCAAGGTGGACCAGAGCCATGGCCTGATGCACAGCGCTGGCGAGGGCGTGCTGGCCGTGGTGCTGGCCACGCCGTGCTCGGCGCCGCTGCTGGGCACCGCGGTGGGCTTCGCCTTCGCGGCGGGCCCCGTGACGGTGCTGGCCGTCTTCACCGCGCTGGGCCTGGGGCTCGCGCTGCCCTTCTGCGTGCTGGTGCTGGTGCCCGGGTTGGCGAAGAAGCTGCCCAAGCCGGGCGCGTGGATGGAGCGCTTCAAGCAGGTGCTGGGCTTCGCGCTGCTGGCCACCACCGTCTGGCTGGTGTGGGTGATGGGCGGGCTGGCCGGCGTGGACGGCATGGCGCGGCTGCTGGCGTTCCTGGTCGCGGTGGGACTCGTCACGTGGCTGTACGGCCAGGGGCAGGCGCAGGACGGCATGCGCAAGCTGGCCACCGTGGCGGTGGCCGCGGGCGTGCTGGTGGCGTCAGGGCTGGTGACGTTGCGTTTCGATGACCAGGGCCCCGTGGAGGCGCCTCGGGGCGGGTCCACGGTGGCGCAGGCGCAGCCGTGGAGCGCGGACGCGGTGAACGCGGCGCTGGCGGCGGGCCAGCCGGTGTTCATCGACTTCACGGCGGACTGGTGCCTCACCTGCAAGTTCAACGAGCGCACCGTGCTGTCCACCGATGAGGTGCGTGACGCCTTCAAGAAGCACCAGGTGGCCTTCTTCATCGCGGACTGGACGCGCCGGGACGCGAGCATCACCACCAAGCTGGCCGAGCACGGCCGGGCCGGTGTGCCCATGTACCTGGTGATGAGCCCGGGTGCACCCGACAAGCCGGAGGTGCTGCCGGAGCTGCTCACGCCGGGCGTGGTGACGGACGCCGTGAAGCGCGCGGCGGCGTGTGCGCCCTCGAAGCTGGGCGACGGCGCGAACGTCCTCTGCGCTGCGGGTTTCCCAAGTCACTGAAGTCGCGCTGTCTTCCCCGCAGTCCCCAAAACGCTGGAGGAACGCCATGAAGCAGGTCTTCACCGCACTCGCGCTGGGCACGTTGTTCGTGGGGGCGCCCGCCCTCGCCGACGCGGAAGTTGGCAAGCCCGCGCCGACCTTCACGCTGAAGGACGAGTCCGGCAAGGAGCACACGCTGGCGCAGTACAAGGGCAAGGTCGTGGTCCTGGAGTGGACCAACCCCGAGTGCCCCTTCGTTCAGCGGCACTACAAGAACGACACGATGGTCACCACGCTGAAGGGCTTCGACGCGAAGAAGGTGGTGTGGCTGGCGGTGGACTCCACCGCGCACAACACCCCGGAGAAGTCCGCGGCGTGGAAGAAGGAAGAGGGCTTCCCCTACCCGGTTCTCCAGGACGCGAGCGGCACGGTAGGCAAGTCCTATGGCGCGAAGACGACGCCGCACATGTACGTCATCGACGAGGCGGGTGTTGTCCGCTACGCGGGCGCCATCGACGATGACCCGCGCGGCAAGAACGCCAAGCCGGCCAACCATGTGAAGACGGCGGTGGATGCGGTGGTGGGTGGCCAGCAGGTCCCGGCGAGCACCACCACGCCCTACGGCTGCTCGGTGAAGTACAAGAGCTAGCGCTGGCTCGGTTGTGTTGATTCCCGAAGGCCCTCGTCCCTGCTGGGGCGGGGGCCTTCTGCTTGGGCGGCAGGCAACGGCGCCATGGCAGGTGCCTTGTCCGGTGCGAGGGCGGTTCGGACCTTTCCCTCTGAAAGGGGAAACGACCATGGCCGACAACAAGGGCAGTCCGGTACGGGGCGACGAGCGGATGGACACGACGCGCCCGGAAGAACTGGAGCGCGAGGCGCGGCACCAGAAAGGCCCGGTGCGAGGCGACGTGACGGACGAAGACGTGGGCGAAGACCGCATCCTCCAGAAGGGGATTGGCGGCTACGGCGCTCAGAAGGGCACCGAGCCGGCGCGCGAGGCACCTCCGCTGAGTGACGACCACGGACGTCATTGAGGTACGGGCCTGGGGACAGCCCGCCCGCAGGCAAGGCCGCGAAGAAGCCAGACGGGGGCTGAGGCGCCATCCCGCGACGACGTCATGGGCGCTTGTTGGACCCGCGCGATGCGCCAGGTATCCCGTGCTCCTGTTGCACGGAGGTCGTGCGCCCGGCCTCGCGTGGAATCGTGAGCAGCGAGCACAGCGCTCCCACGGCGCACAGGCCGGCGGACACCCAGAGCGCGCGCCGTGTGCCCACCAGGAAGTCCATGCCGGTGTCGCCAGCGAGGCCGCCCAGCAGCGGCAGCAGCGCCACCGCGAGCAGGCCGGCGATGCGGGCCACGGCGTTGTTCACGCCGGAGGCGATGCCCGCGTAGCGGTCCTCGACGGCGCCGAGCACCACCGCCGTGAGCGGGCCTACGGTGAGCGCCAGCCCCAGTCCCAGCACCAGGATGCCGGGCAGCACGGTGCTGACGTAGTCACCTCCACGCTGGATGCGCGTCAGGAGCGCCAGCCCCAGGCCCGCGAGCAGCGGCCCCGCCGTCATCAACGGACGTGCGCCGATGTGCCCCGCGAGCCGTCCCACGGAAGGTGAGAACAGAAGCAGCATCAGCGTGATGGGGAGCAGCGCTGCTCCCGCGCCGAGCGCCGAATAGCCGAGCTGCTGCTGCAGGGCGAGCACCACCAGGAAGGTGGCGCCTCCGAGCGCGAAGTACACGACGAGCGTGGTGAGGTTCGCGCCGGAGAAGGTGCGCGAGTGGAAGAGGGTGAGCGGAAGCATTGGCTCCCGCTGCCGTGCCTCCAGGACGAAGAACGCGGCCAGCAGGACGGCGCCTCCGGCCGCGGCGACAATGGCCGCCAGGGGCCAGCCGTGGGCGGGGCCTTCGATGAGCGCGTAGATGAGGCCACCCAGCCCAAGCGCCGCCGTCACGGAGCCCGCGACGTCCAACCCGCGCGCCCCTGTTTTCGGCGCGATGTCTGGCACGTGGCGCAGCGCCGCCCACGCGGTGAGCGCGGCCAGGGGCACGTTGAGGAAGAAGACGAAGCGCCATGAGCCCGCGTCCACGAGCCACCCACCCAGCAGCGGCCCCACGGCCGTGGTGACGCCGGACAGTCCGGCCCAGGCGGACACGGCGCGCTGCCGGTCCTGAGGCGGGAATGACGTGCGCAGCAAGGCGAGGCTCGCGGGCACCAGCAGCGCGGCTCCCACACCCTGCGCCGCGCGGAAGGCGGCCAGCGTCCAGGCGTTGGGCGCCAAGCCGCACAGCACCGACGTGACGGTGAAGGCGAGCATGCCCAGCAGGAAGACGCGTCGCTGGCCCTTCACGTCGCCGAGCGCGCCCCCGGTGAGCACCAGGGAGCCGAGCGTGAGCAGGTACGCGTCCACGGCCCATTGGAGGCCGGACAGGCCCGTGTGCAGCTCGCGGCCCATGGCGGGCAGGGCGACGTTGACGGCGGTGGAGTCGAGGAACGCCATGCCGCTGCCCAGCACGCTGGCGAGCAGCACACCCCGGCCGCGAGGACTGTCATAGGCGACGGTGGTGTCGGGGGCGTTGGTGGCCATGTGGCTCTACCGTGCGCCTGGGGCGCCGCGCGTGCCATCCGCCGCTGCGGGGTGGGGACGTGCCTCCAGTGGCTCGCCATCCTGGCTGGTGATCGCTGAAGGTCCTCGTACCCAGTGCCTACGCTGTAGAGGGCACTGGTCGCCCCAGTCACAGAGAGGTGTCACATGGAGCCGATTTGCGAGCACATCCAACAGGCCGGAGACCCGCCTCCGCACTCGCGAGGCTGCGAGGAATGCCTGGCCATGGGAGCAAGCTGGGTGCACCTGCGTCGCTGCCTGAGCTGTGGCCATGTGGGATGTTGTGATTCCTCGCCCAACCGGCATGCGACGAAGCACTTCCAGCAGTCGGCGCATCCCGTCGTCCAGTCCTTCGAGCCGGGGGAGGAGTGGGCCTGGTGCTACGAGGATGAACTCTTCACCGAGCACCGTCCGGCGCCATCGCACGACGCGCGGCTATGACGTGGGCCGTCATCCGCTATCATCCTCCGGGCCCGTTTCAGCTCGTGGGAAGAAAGGCGCGGCACCGCACCATGGACGCGTGGACTCTCGAAGGCTCGCGCATCACCGACCCGGACACGTTGAGCCGCCTGCGCGAGATGCTGGCGAACAAAAGCCCGCTCATCATCGAGCACCGCTTCTACCGGGAGACGCGCGCCCCGCACCGCTTCATCTGTGACGATGCCGACGTGCTGGACGAGTATCTCCAGGAGTCACGTCCTGGAGACTCGTTCTGCGTGTGGTCCTACAAGAGCCTCTGTCGGGGCGACAACCTGCTGCTCCAGGGGAAGATGCCGGACGCGCAGGGGCGGACGCCGGGCGGCGTGGCCTGAGTCAGGCGGCCACGGGCTCGATGCGCGGTCGCGTCCGTGCCCGGGCCGTCTTGCGGCCACGGCCCTTGCGCAGCAGGTCCAGCGTCACCTCGTCCTCCGTGGCCAGCGCCATGAGCCGCTGGAGGTCGTCCACGCTGTTCACCGGCCGCTGATTGATGGCCAGCAGCAAGTCATCCACCTGGAGTCCGGCCTCATGGGCAGGTGTCCCGTCCTGCACGCGGAGCACCTTCACCGCGCGGGACTGGCCGTTCTCCCGGGTGAGTCGTGCGTCCAGGCTCACCGCCGTCGCGGCGATGCCCAGGAAGCGTCGGTCCACCTTGCCACGTTGGATGAGCAGGCTGGCAATCCACGCCGCCGTGGTGGCGCTCACCGCGAAGCCGATACCTTGCGCGTAGGGCAACACCAGCGTGTTGAGGCCCACCACCTGTCCTCGCATGTTGAGCAGCGGCCCTCCGGAGTTGCCCGGATTGATGGCGGCATCCGTCTGGAGCATGCCCTCCAGCATGACGCCGTCGGGCAGGCTGATGCTGCGGTTGATGGCGCTCACCACGCCCAGCGACACGGACTGCTCCAGGTGGAACGGGTTGCCAATGGCCATGACGAGCTGGCCCACGCGCACCGACTCGGGCTCGGCGAGCGGCAGGGTGGGGAAGTCACCGCCCTCCGCGCGGACCACCGCCAGGTCGGTGGGGGCATCGCTGCCCACCAGGGTGCCGCGCAGCTCCTCTCCGTTGGAGAGCTGGACGGTGAGCTTGCGTGAGCCGCGCACCACCACGTGGCGGTTGGTGAGGACGTATCCGTCCGGTGTGAGGAAGAGGCCGGTGCCGTGGCCGCGTGCGTGCTCCACACCCACGACGGCGGGTGAGGCACGCGCCACCAGCGACTCCAAGTCATCCGAGAAGTGTTGCAGCAGTTTCATGGTGGCCTCCCTTCACGCGCGCTTGCCCACGGTGATGGGGACTTCGCGAACCTCTCCGGCGCGCAGCACGCGGACCTGGAGGGTGGTGCCCACCTTCTCATCGCTCAGGGCGCCGAGCAGGTCCTCCACGCCGTGGAGGGGCTGACCTCCCAGACTCACCAGGACGTCTCCGAGCAGCAGGCCCGCGTCATGCGCCGGGCCGTTCGGGTCCACGGAGAGGCAGATGAGGCCGTGCTCGTTCCCCGTGCCCAGGTGTGGGGGCAGACGCACGGGGCAGGCGCCCACGCCCAGGTAGCCACGCCGGATGCCCCCGTATTCCTTCAGTGAAGCAATCACGCGCGTGAGCGTGTCCGTGGCGATGACGACGGCGGCGGTGCGAGAGAAGGCGGCGCTGAGCAGACCGACAAGGCGTCCCTCGGTGTCCACCAGCGCGCCGCCGGAGAAGCCGGGCGGGAGGTCGGCATCCGTCTCCAGGTAACGCTCCACGCGGCCTCCGGCATGGGTGCGCCAGCCCTCGCCGTGGGTGCTGACCATGCCGAGCGTCGCGCGAGCCGTGCGGCCAGGGCGGCCCACGGCGATGACGAGGTGACCGACCTTCACGTCCTCCAACGGCGCGGAGGTCAGCGGCGCGAGGCCGGTGGCTTCGGCCTTGAGCAGGGCCAGGTCGGTGCTGGCGTCGCGGCCGACGAACTCGGCGGAGACGGTGCGGCCATCCGGCAAGCCGATGGGGAGCGGGCCCTCGTGCTCCGCGGCCTGGCTGGTGGTGAGGATGTGGCCCTCGGCATCCCAGACGATGCCGGTGGCGCCGCGCCTGCGCCGCGT
Source organism: Myxococcus sp. AB036A (assembly GCF_006547355.1). Classification (NCBI taxonomy): domain Bacteria; kingdom Pseudomonadati; phylum Myxococcota; class Myxococcia; order Myxococcales; family Myxococcaceae; genus Myxococcus; species Myxococcus sp. AB036A. The sequence goes on from NZ_VHLC01000065.1 coordinate 19,375, forward strand.
CTCCACGCGGACGATGCCAGGCGCGGTGCGCTCGACGACGGAGGCGAGGGACTGGGACAGCGACTGGAGGAAGCCGGTGGGCATGGTGTGTTCCTTTCGAGGCAGAAGGTAAAGGCCTCGAAAAGGCGCCACATCGGCGGACCGGTCAGGTCGGGAACCTGCCCATTCGGGGAGGTCACCTCGTCTTTGGTTCAGCCTGCCTCGCGGAAACGCTCGTAGCGCGCCTCCAGGTACTCACGGCGCGGCCGGTGGGCAGGCGCCTCCGGCAGGATGCTCAGCGCCTGTCCGGCGAAGCCCTTGAGCCCGTACTCCAGCGTGGGGCCGTCGCGCTCGGCGAGCAGCCGGGGCGCGATTTCGATGATGCCGTCAGGACGGATGCCCAGCAGGTCCGTGTCGAAGGCCCCGTGGTGGAGTTTGCAGAGCGAGAGGCCGTTGGAGACTTCCGGCCTGCCGCGCTCGTCCCGGTCCGGGAGGATGTGCGCCGCGTCCAGCAACTCCGGCCGGGGGAACCGGCATACCGCGCACCGCTGCGAATAGGCCCGCAGCACGTGCTGACGGAACGCTGCTTGATGCAGCCGCTTCTTCATCTGGACCGTGGCGTAGCGACGCTCCAGGCTCAAGAGCTTCGGGTCCGCCGCGTGAAGCCTCGGGCGATGACGTCCCAGGACAGCACCTCGCCATGCCGGCGCACCAGATGTTGCAGCGCGTTCGTGGCGGCGACCCGGATGGGCCAGTCGAGGTCCTGGTTCGTCAACCCCGCCAGGCTACCAGGTCCAGGCAGGAGGCGAGGCCGTTGGGGCCGCTCCACGTTGCCCTCGGGGTGCCGGACCCCAGCTGGGAGCTCGCTGTTCGGAAATGTCGGGGGTTTTGTGGCGCCAAATGTCCCGACATTTCCGAACAGCGAGGTGCAAGGCCGCGCCGGGAGGGGCAGGGCGGAAGGCCTGATTCGCTCGTCTTGTGCCTGGAACCGGCCCACCAAGGGAGCGGTCCACGCGACTCCAGCCCCGCTGCTTCCCCCCGGCCCGCGCGTCCCTACGTTCTCCAGGAACTTCACGATGGCGAACGAAAGGTCAGCCTCATGGAAGAGACAGGCGAGCGCACGATAGGACAGCCGCAGGGTGTCATCCAGGGAGACCGCCGGGAGTTCGAGGAACTGCTGAAGGACTATGACACCGCCCTCCTCACCACCCGGGGTGCGGACGGACACTTCCACACGCGGCCCATGGCGGTGGCGAAGAAGCACAAGTCCGGCACCGTGCTCTGGTTCGCCACCTGGACGGACACGCAGAAAGTGCAGGACCTGGAGTCGGACCCGCACTGCTCGCTCGCCTTCCACGCGTCGGAGGACAGCGCCACGTATCTCTCCGTGTCGGGTGTGGCGGAAGTCGTCCGCGACCGGAGGGCCATCCATGACTTGTGGGAGCCCGGCTGGAAGCCCTGGTTCCCACAGGGCCCGGATGAGGGTGACATCGCCCTGCTGCGCTTCACGCCCGAGCACGCCGAATACGTCCACCCGGCAGGCGGAAAGCTCAAGGTGCTCTTCAGCACCGCGAAGGCGTTGGTGACGAAGCAGCGCCCCGACATCGCGCCCAAGAAGGAGTTGGACCTGCACTGAGCTTGGGCGAGCGCCCGGTTACCGCCGTTCCAGCAACGCGCCACCCGGCCCGAAGCCCAATGTGAGACACAACACGCGCGAGTGGTTCGCCAGCCGCGAATCACCCCGCGCGGCCTCCGTGGCCAGCTCCGCGTCATTGAGCACCAGCGCGGTCCCGCGGCCCTCGTTCCCCATGGCCGCCTGGAGGATGTCCGCCACCAGCGACTCGTGGCCTTCCCAGCCGTAAGTGCAGCCTCCGGGGACCAGCGATGCGTCCAGTGGACACGGCAGCGCGAGGCACAAGGCATCGGGCAGCCGTGCCGAGAACACGCGCAGGGCACTGGAGATGAACGCCACCGCCGCCTTCACATGTCGCCTGTCCGGTGGCCGCGCCATGCCGATGAAGTACCGGGGCAACAGCGCGGCGTCGCGCTCGAAGATGCGCGGGTCCGCTGTGGGGCTCACGCACTTGATGCCCGTCTGCCCCACGTCGAGCGCCACCGGATGCGCGGGCGCGAGCGGCGCCAGCAGACGCAGTCCCGCCAGGGCCGGAGCGAAGAGTGGATGCTCCGCCACGTACACAGGGCAGGGGAGCGCGGTCGACACACTCGAGAGCATGGCACCGAAGCCCTCCAGGCACACCAATCCGCCACTGAGCCACACGGCATCCACCGCGTGCCGCTTCACCAGCGTGGACAGCGCCACCGCGAGCGCCGGGCCCAGTCGGCCCGCGAGCGCCGGCTCGGGAACCCCCGCGCGACGGTCCGCATCCACGCGAGGCGCCCCGAGCAACTCCCACAGCTCGCGACCCATCACGGGCAGGTTCCACACCTCCAGCGGCGACACACCCGGTAGCACCAGACGCCACACGTCCCAATCACGCATGCAATCACTCACGCCACGAGTCGGAGGATGCGTTCAGCGGCGTCCTTCGCGCCGTCACGCGCCTGGTAGGACGCGGCGATGCCGGCCACCCGCTGTCGCAGCACCGTGCCCGGCTCCAGCAGTTGTCGCAGCGCTTCGCGGCAGTCCTCCACGGAGAGCGAGCGCGGCGCCCGCACGAGCCCCGCGCCCGACTTCGCCAGGAAGTGCGCCTGGATGGGCTGGTCGTTGCAGACAGGCAGGAGCAGCATCGGAACGCCTTCGGTCAGCGCCTCCATGACGGAGTTGGCGCCGCCGTGAGACATGAGCACGGAGACTCGTGATAACAGTTGTCGCTGAGGTGTGTATGGCACGGCGACCACGTCCCCGGGAAGGCTGTGAACAAAATCTGTATCAGCCAACTCACCCGCGCTGAGCACCACGGTGACGCCCAGGGGCGCGGCGGCCTCGGTCATCGTCTGAAACAAATCGGGTTGCCACGAAATCTGGCTGCCGAAAGACACGTACACCACGGGCTTGGAGCCCAGCCGCTCCCACGGGAAGTCCACCTCGTCACCGCGCGCCTCCGGAGGCTGTGACGGCCCGACCAGGTGTGTGGCGGGAGGGAGTCCTGCGTCGGAGCCCAGGAAGGCCTCGGTGGCGAAGATGACGTTGAGGTCCGGCGACAGGCACTCACAGTTGCGGAAGCGGGCGTCGAAGCCGTGGCGGGCAAACAGCGCCTGTCGCTCATCGGCCAGCGCGCGCACGTTGCGGCGCAGGCCGTAATCGATGGGCGGTTCCAGCAATGACAGCGCGGAGGACACGCCCGCCCAGGGGATTCGCAACGCATGGGCGGCCAGCACGGCGGCGTACTGCATGCCATCCAGGGCCATGACATCCGGACGGAAGCGCTCGACGGCCTCTCGCACCGGCGCCAGCAGCGAGGGCACGGCGTCAATCAGCAGGCCGCGAATCCACTGCCCCAGCGCCGCTTCATCGAGCACCAACCGCGCGAGCGCCTCGCCTCCCGTCTCGATGGCGGGCACGGGCACCTCGGCGTGGGGCAACGTCAGCACCTCCACGCCCAGCCGTTCGAGCTGCGGCGCGGGCTCGGGGATGCACAGCCAGCCCACGTGGTGGCCCATGCGGCGCAGCCACTGCGCGACACCGGCCATGGGGTTGAGGTGGCCCTTCTCGGGGGAGGTGGCAATCAGGATTCGGGACATGGGGGGCGGGCGCTGGCGTGGGCGTGGAGCATGGCGAGGGAGCACAACCGCATCAACAGCCGGTCCATGGCGCTCGCCTCGGGAGCGTCGGCGGCCAGACGTGCGTAGCGCTCCAGCAGCGCCCGGGTCGCCCCCGCGTCGACGCGCTCCAACGGCGCCAGCCGGGCCGGTGTGAGCCATTCCCGGTACAGCTCCAGCCAACGCGCGCGGACGGGGCTGGAGAGCGCGGTGTGCGCATAGCGCGGTGTCTTCCGGGCCAACCGGACCACATCCGGCACCAGCGTGCGCACCGCATGTCGGAAGAGCCACTTGCCGGCCCCGTGCCGCGCGAGCACGCCCAAGGGGAGTCCCAGCGCCACGTCCGCGAAGTCCGCGTCCAGGTAGGGCGTGCACACGTTCACGCCATGTGCGCCCGCGCTCCGGAGCTCGGGAGGCAGCACCAGCTCCCACAGCACCCAGGCCGCGTAGCGGACCTCTTCGGGGTGATCCTCGTCACCGGAAGCCAGCTCCGCGTCCCAGGGAAGGCGAAGTGCCCGCTGATCCACCCCCAAGTTGTCCACAGGCCCCGGGTGCAGCACCTCGTGAACGAGGCGCCGGTCCTCCGTCACACGGGCCGCCGCACCCGCGAGCGCCGCTGGGTTGCCCATGAGCACCTCATCCGCGCCCGCGCCGCTCAGCAACGTGGAGGCGCCCTGCCTCCGGGCCTCCGCGTAGAAGGCATGGCTGGCCACTGCGCGGGCGTTGAGGATGGCCGTCTCCTGGCTCAGGACGGCGGGCTCGAACAGCTCTGGCAGCACCGCGTCCGGAATGGACACGTCGACCAACTCGACTCCGGCCGTGTTCGCCACCGCCCGGGCATTCCGTCGCTCCGTGGCATCCGCGAAGTGGACATCCATGGTCCAGGCGCGCACGCGTCCGGGCGCCTGCCGCGCGGCCAGGGCGCACAACGCGGCGCTGTCCACGCCGCCGCTCAGGCTGACGTCCACCGCGCCCGCCGCCAGGTGTTTGCCCACGCTGTCCGCCAGCGCGGCTACGAGCCGTTCCGCCAGACTGTCTTCATCCTCACGAGTCTCCGGAGTCCCCTCGCTCCGACGCACGCGAGGCAATGCGCCCGGAACCCGGCGCACGCCCTGGAACACGCTTCCGTCGGGGGGCAGCGCATGGCGCAGGAATGCAGCGACGGCCTCCGGTGCCAGCCCCGAGGGATTCAGCCGCCACACAGACGGCGCCAGGCGCGCCAATGACTGGTAGCGGGGCAGGGTGGCGAGCATTCCGCCGGAAGCGTGAGACACGCGGGTACTGTGACAAGCGCCAGGGGCCCCGGGCAACCTCGTATAGTCCCGCCGTGCGCTACGAGCTCCAAGACGGACGCATCCTCACCTGGTCCCTGGAGACGCATGTCGCCACGCACTGCAACCTGCGCTGCGTGCAGTGCTGCCCGCTGTCGCCGCACCTGCCCGCCTGGTCCGTGGACCCCGCTGCCCTGGACAAGGACTTGCGCCAACTGGCCCGGGCCCTCCGGCCCAACGTCTTCAAGCTCACTGGCGGCGAGCCCTTTCTCCACCCCGACCTGCCAGCGGTGCTGGACGCCGTGCGCGCCTCGGGCATCTCCCCGCAGGTGTCCGTCACCACCAACGGCTTCCTCGCGCAGAGCGCCCCCGATGCGGTCTACGAGCGCCTGGACCGGATGACCCTGTCCGTCTACGCCTCCGCGCCGCTGCCGGAGCGCTCCATCGCCCGCATCACCGAGCGCTGCGAGCAGCACGGCGTCTTCCTCACGGTGAAGCGAATCGACGCCTTCCAGCGACTCACGCCGGAGGCGCCGCATGACTCCGAAGACGCCGTGCGAGGCATCCACGCGCGTTGCTGGTTGAAGGTCCGCTGTCACCTGGTCCACGCGGGCCGCTTCTACGCCTGCACGCGTCCACCGCACGTGGCGACGGTGCTCGGGGGCACTTACCCGGAGATGCCCGCGCTGGGCGAAGTCGACGGCGTGCCGCTCGACACGCCGGACCTGCTGGGCCAGATGCTCGGCTACCTCGAACGGGAGACGCCGCTGGCCACCTGCCGTTACTGCCTGGGCGGCGACGGCGCATGGCAGCCGCACGCCCAGCTCCCTCGTATTCGAAGCTGAAGGGGCACCCACCCAGCCTCGCTTCATCTCACTGGCCGCGCGGCTGGGCCGCCTTGGGCAGCGAGGACTGCATGGACGGCGGATAGCGCCCACCCGCGGCGACGCCCGGAGGCGCGACGGCGTTGATGGCGGCCACGTCCTGGTCCGTGAGCGTCACCTCCAGCGCGCCGAGGTTCTCGTCCAGGTACTTGCGGCGCTTGGTGCCGGGGATGGGCACCAGGTCCTTCCCCTGTGCCAGCACCCACGCGAGCGCGAGCTGCGCCGGAGTGCATCCCTTCTCCTTCGCCAGCCGCTCGATGTGGCCGACGAGCTCCAGGTTGCGCGTGAAGTTCTCCCCCTGGAAGCGGGGCGAGAAGCGGCGGTAGTCGTCCTGCGCCAGGTCCTCGAAGCGCTTGATTTGCCCCGTGAGGAAGCCGCGTCCCAGCGGGCTGTAGGGAACGAAGCCCACGCCCAGCTCGCGGCACGCCTGGAGCACGCCGTCTTCCGGCTCACGGCTCCACAGGGAGTACTCGCTCTGGAGCGCGGTGATGGGATGCACCTTCGAGGCCCGGCGCAGTGTGTCCGCGTCCACCTCCGACAGGCCGAGGAAGCGCACCTTGCCCTCGCGCACCAGCTCCGCCATGGCGCCCACCGTGTCCTCGATGGGCGTCTGCACGTCCAGCCGGTGCAGGTAGTACAGGTCGATGACATCCACGCCCAGCCGGCGCAGGCTGGCCTCGCAAGCTTGCCTCACGTACTCCGGCCGCCCGTTGATGCCGCGTTTCTGCGGGTCCGTGGGGTCGCGGACGATGCCGAACTTCGTCGCCAGCACGATGTTCGCCCGGTGCGGCTTGAGCACCCGGCCCACCAATGTCTCGTTGGCGCCCGACCCGTACATGTCGGCGGTGTCGAAGAAGGTGATGCCCCGCTCCAGCGCGTGCAGCAGCGTGGCCTCCGACTCCGCGTCATCCCTGCCCGCGTAGAAGTCGGACATCCCCATGCAGCCCAGGCCCAGCGCCGAAACGGTGGGGCCCTGCCTTCCCAGCTTCCGAGTCTCCATGTCCCTCGCTCCTTCCTCGTGGTGACGCCCCTCTAACTGGAGACTCCCGGCTTCGCATGACCTTCGAGTCTGGAAACGACAGTCAGGGGGCCTGACGGGCCTGCTCCGCGCCCAGGTGGCTGGGCAACTCCACGGTGAAGGTGGAGCCTCGCCCCAGCCTGCTCTCCACGTGGACCCGGCCGCCCATGGCCTCCACCAGTGTGCGGGTGATGTACAGGCCCAGGCCCAGGCCCCCGTAGTTGCGCTCGGACACGGCGCGTTCGAAGCGGCCGAAGAGGCGGGGCAGATGCTGGGGCTCGATGCCGATGCCCTCGTCCCGCACCGTCAGCCGCGCTCCGCCGTCATGCGGCTCCAGGCGCACGTGGATGGGCCTGCCGTTGCCGTACTTCACGGCGTTGTCCACCAGGTTGGTGATGACCTGTTCCAGACGCAGCCGGTCCCACCGGCCCACGATGTCGAACTCTCCCGCCTCCAACTGCAAGGGGGAGCCGGTGCGCGCGGCCTGGGGTTCATACCGGGTGACGACGTCCCGGACGAGCGACCCCAGCTCGAGCTCCTCCAACTCCAGCGAGAGCCGCCCCGCGGAGATGCGCGACACGTCGAGCAGGTCGCCCACCAGCTCCGCCAGCTTCTGCACCTGCCGTGCGCCCACCGCCACGTAGCTCTCCACCAGGTTGCGAGGAACCGGGCCCGGGTGGCGGGCCAGCTCCCGCGAGAGCGCCTGGAGCTTCAGGCTCAGCGGGGTGAGCGGCGTCTTCAGTTCGTGGCTGGCAATGGACATGAACTCATCGCGCAGGCGGATGGCCTCCCGAGCCTCCGCATAGAGCCGGGCATTCTCCAGGGAGAGCGCGGCCCGGTGTGCCAGTTCCTTGGCGAACGCCAGGTCTGACGTCGAGTAATGCCGGCCGGAGTGGGCGTGGATGAAGCTGAGCACCCCCAACACCTGTCCGCGTGCAATCAAGGGCACGGCGATGAAGGAGACGGGCCCTATCGCTTCCAGCACCCGGGCGTGTTCCGTGTCGTGTGCGAGCTCGTGAATCCGTTCCCGGGTCAACCGCTCGACGTGAACCGTCTCCGCCTTCAGCAGGGCGCCCGTGGGGGGATGCCCCGGATTGCCGCTGGGCTGCATTCCGAAGCGGAGGATGTCCTCGGCCAGCGCGTCGTCCTCGAGCCGGAAGTGCGCCGCCTCCAGCCGCCGGAACGTCCCATCCGGCTCCGCCACGTCGACGAGGCACCAGTCCGCGAACGTGGGCACCACCAGCTTCGCCATGTTCCGCAGCGTCGTCTCGTCGTCGAGCGATGACGCCAGCACCGCGCCCGACTCCGCGAGGAGCCAGTCACGTGCCTCGGCGAGCTGGAGCTCGTGCGTCAGGGCCTCGGCGCGCTGTCGGGCCCGGACCAGGTCCGTCACGTCGAAACCGAAGCCGGCGATGCCGTCGACCTCACCCTGCTCGTTCCGCGTGGGCTGATACACGATGTTGAGATACGTCTCCTGTATCTCGTCATTGGGGGGCTTGCGAGGGAACGGCACCGCATTGCCCGTGAAAGGGACGCCGGTGCGGTAGACCTCGTCCAGCAGGGTGATGAAGCCTCGCGACTCCGCCCACGGCAGGGCCTTGCTCGCCTCCTGGCCCACCAGCGTGTCCGTCCCCATCAGTGTGTTGTTCATCGTGTTGGAGAAGGAATAGATGTGCCGGGGGCCATGCATGAGGATGATGGCGGCGGGCGCGTCCCGGAAGAGCGCGTGGAGCCGTGCCTGCCCGGCCTCCGCCTCGCTTCGGGCTGCCCGCTCCCGCTCCAGCAGCCACGCCCGCTCCGCGTTGGCCTTGCGCAGCATGACGTTCAGCTTCGTCATCAGCAGCGCGAGCACGACGAAGACCGCCAGCGAGACAGCCCCTCCCGGGCCCGGCATCAGGTTGAGCAGTGGCTCCAGGAAGTAGAAGTCCACCACCACCACCGACAGGAGCGTCGTCGCCAGGGCGGGGCCCCAGCCGCCCCACCAGCCGGACACCATCACCGCGCCGAAGAAGAACAGGAACGGGGTGGCTGGGATGAACGACGCCACGCACGTCTGGATGAGCCACGCCGCGACGAAGGCGAGGAGCGCGACGCCATAACGTCCGGCGCGTGAAGCCCAGAGTGGGTGATGTCGTTCCGGACGAGCGTGCATGGTCAGGGGCGGGCGCCCGGCCGGCTGCATGCATCCCGCCGGGGAGGAACCACGCACTTCTCAGGTAAGCACCGGAGCCCACTGCATGACATCTTGCTCGCCGCGCTGGCATGCAAGGCTGCTCAGCGCAGCCGGCGGAACGGCTGTGGCTTGGTGCCCACGGCCAGCGCCGATACCTCCACGTGACACACGTCCAGGCTCGGCTGCGTCCAACCCAGGTTCCGCAAGGCGCCGGTGAGCCGCTCGCGCAGTGGCGCCACGTCCGCATGGCTCGCGCCCGCCAGCTTCAGTTGGAAGTGCGAGACGTCCACTTGTGTCAGGCGGAAGCCACGAAGCGCATGGTGCTTGAACACCCAGGCCAGCGCCCAGGCGTCCACCTCCCGGCCCGAAGGCGTGGCGAAGTGGCAGGCCCCGCGCCCGCCGAAGTGCTCCAGCGTCCATCCATGAAACCCACAAGCGCAGGCGTCACGCCGCACGCTGCCCGCGTCACCCGGGAGGTAGCGCAGGAGCGGCAGCACGCTGGGACGCAGCCGCGTCACCACCACCTCGTCCTGTTCGGGCTCCAACCAGACATCCGGAGCCAGGACGTGGAACCGGCCAGGAGCCTCGGGCCGCAGGCACTCCCAGGCCAGCGGGCCCGTCTCAGTCGTCGCGTAGTAGTTGAGGACAGGCGCGGGCACCGCGTTCGCCAGCTCTGCGCGCAGGCCGGCGGGCAGGTGCTGCGCGGAGGTGAGCACCAGCTCGGGCGAGGGCACGTCGCGCTGGGCTGCCAGCCACCGCAGTCCTTCCGGGTCGGAGAAGAGCACGGCGGGACGCACGCGGCGCAGGCGTTGGAGCGCGTCCTCGCGAAGGACGGAGATTCGGTGCAGCGCGCCATCGTGGAGGATGGGCAGGCGCACCGAGTACTCCAGTCCGCCCGGCAGCGCGTCCAGCAGCACCACCCGGGGATGCGAGGGCAGCGCGGCTCCCGCGCGCGCCACGAGGAACCGCAGCACGGCCCACATGTGCAGGCAGTCGCGCCGGTCCCTCACCACATTCACCGGCGCTCCGGTGGACCCGGAGCTCTTCACCACCACGCAATCATCGGCGTCCGCTGGCAGCGTGGGCACCGCGTTCCAGTTCGCGGCCAGGGCCTCACGGTCCAGGAAGGGCAGGTGGCGCAGGTCGTCCAGCGTCTGGAGGTCACCCGGGTGGATGCCCGCCGCGTGGAGCCTCCGGGCGTGGTACGGCGAGTCCCGCAGCGCACCGCGCAGGAAGGACAACCGGGCGTCCAGGTCCGCGCGGGCCGCGTCCTCGTCAGCCAGGGACGCGAAGCGGGCCAGTCCCTGGGCGATGGACTCGGCCCAGGGGATGTGGGGGCGCTGCGAGGAGGTGTCCCGGCGGATGTTCGCGCGAGGCGCGACGCGCAGGTCCGCGGACAGGACTTCCGTCACTCCCGCCACCCACGCGCCTCCGTGGCGCGCTGCTCCGCCTCGCGGAGGGCCTGCTGGCGTTTGTCCGCCTCCTTCTTCCGGGCCTCCTCCGCGCGCCGCATCTCCGCTTCCGCCTTGCGGTAGTCCAGTTGCTCGATTCGCGCGACGGAGCCCTTCGGGGACTCGCCCTTGCACTCGCCGCCCACGACGCGCACCCACTTGCGAATGAACTCCTCGCGGCGGAAGGTGTTGGAGCGAATCATCTCCGCCGTCAGCGGGGCCACGTCCTGGAAGAAGCGCTGCAGGAGCGTCGTCGCGTCGTCGTTCTTGTTCAGTGTCTGCACCGACTCCTGCCGCAGCGCCGAGGACACCAACACGTGCGCGAGCATCACCACCTGCTCCCGCCACAGCGGGGAGCGGGCCTGGTCCTCCAGGGCGCCCCAGTCCGCGCGGGACGGGGGGCGGACCTTCGCGAGCCGGAAGGTGTCGCAGATGATGGCGAGAGCCAGGTCATGCGAATACGGCGACACGATGGGGGCCGCCTCGAGCTGCGTCTGAATCTCGCGGATGTCGAAAGCCATGGGACTCAATTCTCCAGCAATGCCTGGGCGAGGTCGGCGGCCGCCTTCGCGAAGTCGGAGGGCCAGCGCACCACCACCAGCCGGAAACGGCGCTCGCGCAGCAGCGGCGCCAGCGCCTGCCGGGCGCGTAGTTCGTCGGGAAGAGCGAGGATGGCCACCACGAGGCGCGAGCGCCGGATGGACTCCAGCACCGGCGCCAGGGGCCTCTCCGCGGTGACGTTCGCGAGGAAGTCGCTGTCGGAGATGATGATGCGCAGCGCATCGGGCCGCTCGCGTGACAGCGCGTCCATCACGTCGAAGGGGAACTGCGTGCCTCCGCCGATGTAGCTCAGCAGGAAGTCGCGCGCCTTCTCCTCGTCGTACATCCACGGTGACACCTGCGGGTTGCCGTGCGAGTACACGATGCCGCGCACCGTGGCCTTCTTCCGCAGCGCGGAGGCGGACAGCACCTGGGCCGCGAGCGTCATCGCGTTGAGGCTCAGTTCCGGATTGGGCATGGAGCCGCTGGTGTCCAGGTAGATTTCCACGGACGGCGCGCCCAGCTCGGACGGGGGAGGCAGGTCCGCCTCCAGCTCGCGGCGCAGTGGTGACACCGCGGCCAGGTGGCCCTGGGACAGCACCGTCAACGTCCAGTCGATGCTGGACGGGTCATCGCCGTACTCCCACGCCAGGGGCGTGGTGCGCAGGTAGGGCTCCGGCTGGGACGGCGTCGTGGGGAGCTTCAGGATGTGCTGGTCCACCAGCCGCCGATAGTGCTTCGCCACCAGGGCCTGCCGCAGCCTTCCGCCCTGCTTGCCGGGCAGGTGTTCGGTGACGCGGTGGATGGAGTCCAGCTCGTCCTTCTCCTTCGAGCGGGTGCTCAAGGGGGCCAGCCAGCCCCGCTCCTCCGCTTCGTCCAGAGCGTCGTCCCAGCGACTGCTGCCGTGGATGGCGGCATCCAGGTCGTCCACGTCCGGTACGGAGACGTCCCCGCCCAGCGGCAGGCTGAACTCCAGGTCCGCGGGCTTCTCGATGTAGCGGATGAAGGTGGCGCAGAAGTAGAGGAACTGGAGCTTGCTGCTGGGCAGCGCGTAGAAGGTCTGCGCGAACATGCGCGCCTCGGCGCGAACACCGGGGTAGCGCTGCTCCATCGGCTCGAGCTGCGCGGCGGGAACCAGATTCCCAGGGGACAGGCCCCACAGCTCCTCGTAGATGGCCAGGTAGAAGAAGAACAGCGGCGACATCTCGCCGCCCTGCACGCGCTGGAAGCCCCGGTACACCGCGCACAGCGCCTCCGCGTACGTGCGGCCTACCACCTCGTTCACCTGCAAGTCATAGAAGAGGTTGGTGAGGGATTGCTTCAGGCCGGGAACCAGCCGCTGTTCCTGCACGCGCAGCTCTGCGTCCCAGCCCAGGGTGTGTGGGAAGCGCGCGTGGTGGCCGATTTCATGCGCCAGCACCGCCGTGAGGCTGCCAGTGGCCTCCATGGCCTCCAGGAGCTTGAAGTTGACGAAGACCTGGCGCTTCACCAGGTCGATGTATGCGAGCGGCTCCTGGGCGTGGCTGGCGTCGGGGTGGAAGCCCACGTGCGGCTCGGGTGGGCTGAGCTGCACGCGCACGTCCCACAGGGCCAGCGCGTCGCGCCAGCCCGTGGCCACGTCCTCAGGGGTGATGTGCCGCTGAGACGGACTCATTCCGGGACGAACACCAGCACGTGCTGGGAGGTGTGCAGCGTGGCCGCCACCCGCCAGTCATTGGACAGGGTGGCGAACCACGCGTCCGCGCGCGGGTCCTCCCGCAGCGCCTCGTCCAGGTGGGGACTCTCCACGTGGGTCTGCTCCGGCACCTCGCGGCAGCCCATGGCGCCCAGGCGGACGGGCGTCTCCGCCAGCCAGATGCCCTGCGTGGCCGCGTCGCGTCCCGCCACGGCCTGCCGGTGCCGGTCATGCACGCACACCACGGTGGGGGACAGGAAGTGCATCGGGCCGGGGAGGAAGCGGCTGTCCTCCTTCGACAGGTCCACCCAGTGCGCCTGAGCCCGCGCGGCCAGCGGCGCGTCGGGCGGCTCCAGGGCCACGGAGGAGGTCTCACGCAGCCGCGCCTCGATGTCCTGGAGCGACGTCAGCTCCCGGCCCACGCGCCAGAAGATGCGCTGCACCCAGGGCGGCGCGGACTCCAGGTTCTCCCCCAGGTTCCACAGTTGGGCGAACACCTGCGAGCGCTCCGCCGAGGGCACGGCGGCCAGCAGGCGGGGAATCAGGTCCGACCAGGCGAGGGTGAAGAAGTTCTGCCGGCCCGCGCTCGTGGGGTACAGGTAGCCCAGGCCGATGGCCTCCGCGCCCAACTGGAGGTAGGCGCGCAAGAGCTCCTCGCCCTGCGCCGCCGGTGTCCCCGCCTCGAACAGGGCTTGTCCCAGCCGCTGCGCTGCGCCGCCGGTGAGCTCGCGCCACAGGGCGGAGTCCCAGCGCACGAACCGGGCGCGGGCATTGGCTTCCAGCTCGTCGGTGAAGGTGCTCATGGGCGACCGCCCGGGTTCTCCTTCAGCCACGTCGCGTAGTTCCGGTAGCGGCTGTACAGGGACTTGAGGTGGATGACGTCCTCGTAGACGGGGCCGGACAGCTCGTGCCGTGTGAGCAGCTCCTTCATGAGCACCGTCACCTGGTTCATGCGCTTCTCGGTGGTGCGCAGGTCCACGCCGGACAGGCCCTTGTCCAGCTCATGGCGCAGCGTCGTCACCTTGCGCCGGATGGGCGCGTGCGTGTCGTAGTGGCCCATGGCCATGTCGAACATGTTCCGCAGCCAGGCCACGCGGTCCTGGAGGAGCATGCGGTGGCCCTTCACCTCGAAGAAGGCGCTGCGCGGGTTGGGCACCAGCTTCTCGTGCAGCACCCAGGGGGCAATCTGCCGGAAGTCCTCCAGCTCCACGGCGCTGTGGCCGCGGAAGAAGGCCATGGCCTTCGCGAAGTGGAGGATGGTCTGGTACGCGCGCACGCTGACGCCGTTCTCCGTCTGCGTGCAGAGGTGGACCTTCTTGTCCAGCGGGCACTGCTCGTTGCACACCGCGGCCACCGTCTGCCCGGCCAGCTTGAGCGTGTCCTTGTGCTTGAACTCGAAGCGCGGCGAGGCCATGCGGCAGAAGTCCAGTTGCCCCAGGAAGAAGGCGATGCGCTCCAGCACGTCCTTGGGCACCTCCACTTCCAGGATGGCGGCGTAGGCGCGCTCCAGCTCGCCGGGCGTGAAGACGATTTCCTTGGGCAGCAGCTCCTCGGGGGACTTGTCGGCCTCCAGGCGCTGGAGGAGCTGGTCCATGAACCCTGAGTTGAAGGGCACCGCGCGCACCACCACGTCGATGCGGTCCTTCAGCGCCTCGATGACCTGGAAGGTGCCGCCGCCCTGGTCGTCGTTGGCGGTGAGGAACCAGGACGAGCGGCCCGCGTAGACGTACTGGTCCATCATCTCCGCGTAGCCCTCCGCCATGAGGGACAGGAGCGCGGACTGCGTCTTGGTGGGGATGCGGTTGTACTCGTCGATGATTTTGACGCGCTGGCCAATCCACTTGCGCCAGCTCACCTTCACCGCGGACAGGTCCTCCGCCTTGAGCATGTCGGAGGGCAGCGGCGCGCCCAGCAGGTCCGCGATGGAGAGCTGCGGATGGCCGCGCTGGATGCCGCGGTGGACCTCGTCGCGGCCCATGCCGGACAGCAGGGCCATGAGGATGGCGGACGTCGTCTTCCCTCGTCCCGGTCCGCCCACCAGCAGCGCGCGCCGGCAGGTGAAGAGGGTGAGCAGGGGGATGAGGACGAACGAGCTGTAGCTGGTGTCCTCGGGGAGGTGGAGCTCGTCACCCGCGGGCGTCTTGAGGGACGCGGACGAGCCGAACTCCAGGTCGTAGTAGGGACAGATGACGGCGTTGTTGGTGATCCACCAATACGCCTGCCGCATCTTGTCGTGGAGGCTGCCGCCGTCGCGCTCGGAGAGGTGGACATTGAGCTGCTTGTCCGCCGTCGCGCGCCCGGTGAGCAGGCGCGTCACCCAGTCCTGGTTGGCCATGCGCGCCGGAGCCTATCACCCAGGGGAAACGCGACGTAGCACCGTCGCGTGGCGGCCCGATGCCTACAGGGTGACCAGGCCCAGCTTCGCCGCGCGGACCACGGCCTCCGTGCGCCGCTGGACGCCCAGCTTGGCGAGCACGGCATTCACATGGAACTTGGCGGTGTGCTCGCTGATGTCCAGCCGGTCCGCGATGGCCTTGTTGGACAGCCCCTCCGCGAGCAACCCGAGCACCTCGCGCTCCCGCGGCGTGAGCGCGTCCGGCGCGGTGGCCTGGGCCGGTAGCGAGGCACGCGGCGTGGCGCGCAGCTCCGCGAGCGCGGGGTCGAACACGGCCAGTCCCCGTGCCACGGAGAGCAGCGCGGCGGCCAGGGCGGAGGGCTCCGCGTCCCGGAACAGCAGGCCCCGCGCGCCAGCGCCCAGGGCGGCCTCGCCCGCGGCTTCATCCACCACCAGCGCGAGCACCGGTGCGCCCAGGTCGGGGCCCTCCATGTGGGACGGGCGCAGGCCGGTGTCCCACAGCACCGCGTCGGGTGGCTCGCCGGGTTGGGACTCCAGGTCCACCTGCGTCCCGGCCGCCACCTCGAAGAGCACGCCTGTCTGGTCGCTCAGCGCCCGGGAGAGCGCCCCCCGGGCGAGCGGGTCCTCCGAGACGAGGAACAGCCGGAGCGGTGAGGTGGATGCGGCCAGCACGGAACTGCTTCACTAACCGGCCCCTGCGGCCGACGCTGTCCCAGTGCGCTCAGGGGCCTCGCAGCCGCGACATGAGCAGGAAGCCCACGGCGAGCACGAGGAGCACGCCCACCACGGCCCACAAGGCGACGGAGCACCCAGGGGATGACTTCGAGACGATGGGCAGCTTCTGTGTCCGGAGGTCCTCGGTAATCTGCGCGAGCAGCCCTGCGTCGTAGGACACGGGCTCGCCCTTGCGAATCTTCCGGCCTATCGCCTCCAGCTCGCCCCCAGGCAGGTAGCGCTCCGTGAGCAGCAGGCTGCGCGCCTGGAGTTCGCGTTCGGTGCCGTGGGCGGCGGGGTCCAGTCCGCAACCCGTGCAGGGGGTGAACGCGCCCACCTTCGAGTTGCCACACCGCACGCAGACAGCCAGGGTCATGCGCCTACCCTAGCGCGAATGCCCCACGAGGAGCGGCCCGCCATGCCTCGCGGGCCGCTCGCGGGCGTCACGTCAGGGGGCCAGGTTGCTCAGGTGCTGCCGGATGTGCGCCACGGACGTGGTCATCGCGGCCCGGCTGGACGCGAACTTGTACGCCGGGTTCCAGGTGTGGCCGCTGCCGTAGCACCAGCTCAGCCCCTGGACGACGCACTGCTGATGGACCTGCGGGTACTGGATGGCGAAGCCCACGCCGTGGTTGCGCAGCAGCCACGACTTGCGCAGCGCCAGGTTCGTCGTGTTGACGATGGTGGAGTGCTCCACGCTCCCCGCCGCGAAGCCCGCGGTGCGCGCGGTGTGGTCCAGAATCTGGGCGATGCTCCAGCCCTCGCGCGTGTAGAGCTGCCGCGCCGTGTTCTCGACGGTCGCCTGCGAGTGGTAGTGGACCTGCACGCCGGACAGGCCCACCTGCCACGGGCCGCCGTTGTTGTTGCAGGACTCCAGAGGCCAGATGACCCGGTCTCCCGTGGACGTGTTGCAGATGGAGAAGGACTGCGGGTTGGAGCTGGGGTTCGGGCGGTTGGGACCCAAATCCCAGATGCCTTCCTTCATCGCCCACCACGACACGAGCGCCGCCTGGTCCAGCCGCTGTGCCCGCGTCCCTGAGAGCCGGGGTACCGTCTTCGCGGCCACCCAGCGCAGCCACTTCTCCTGGTCCTTGCTGAGCGCGTAGCCATTCACAGACAGGCTGGGCACCTGGTCCCAGTAGTCACCATGGGACCAGCCCACCTGGCCATTGACGTTGACGCGGTAGAAGCCGTTGCTGGGCGTCTCGCTCACCACCGTGGCCTGCTCGCCAATGGAGACCAGCCGGATGCTGGCGTTGGACGTGGAGGGGCCGGTGCGCAGGTAGACGTTCTCCACGGCGCGGATGCGCGCGCCAGCGAGGATGCCGAAGAGCAGCGAGGACTCGGTGGTGCCGGTCTCCTCGACCTCGCCCGGCGCCAGGCCGGCCTCTTCGGGAGGAAGGCCTTCGCCACACGCGAGGCTGAACAGCAGGATGGATGACGCCAGGAAGGCGCGAGGGGCACGGCGCGTCGTGACGGACATGGGGTTCTCCAGGAGGGGGAAACAGCGCCGGAGCCTTGTGCACGGCCTGTGCCCCGCCTTGCTCCTGGGCGGCGCGCGCGGCCGGTGACCACTTTGTGGTCATTTCATGCGTCAGGTGACCGGTTCCGGCCGCGCGGTGGCGTGGCGCTCCGGGGCGGAGGCACGCGGCACAGCCGCTGCAATGCCTCGCCGCGTCCCATCCGGGACACCCGCAGCGCACCCCTCAGGAGACGCCCCATGGATGAACAGTCGCTCGCCCCCCGCCAGCGCTTTCCGCGTTGGATGCTGGCTGGTTGGATGGCCACCGCCGCCTTCGTTGGTTTCCGCTATGTGCCCGCGGCCAACGCGTCACATTCGCATACGGGCTGGAACCAGATTCACATCGCCACCATTCATGGCAACGACGGCCCGGCGGGTGGAGGCAGCGGGCCGGGTTCGCAGGATGAAGAGTACTGCGTGATGTCGGAGACCACCGCGCTCCCGGCCACGACGATTGCGCCCTTCATCGAGCAGACGCTGGCGAAGCTGGACTTCAGCGTCGTCTGGGATGGCGCGGCGGACTGGCGCGTGGACCTGTGGCGCACGCAGAAATTCTGCAACCAGTACGCGACGGCGGACCGCAACCGCATCGAGCTGGAGTTCCGCATCCGCGAGTCCTGGGCCGCGCTGTGCGGCGGCGAGCAGTACGCCTGTGTCACGGCCGTGAATCCGGTGACGGACTCCAGCGGGCGGCACCAGCACTACATGTACATGAACGCGCACCTGAAGCGGGAGCAGATGGCCGCCATGGGCGAGCGCGCGCGCAAGTTCATCAACCACGAGACGGGGCACCTCGTGGGCCTGCGAGACCCCAGCTACTACGGGGACTGCATGCACAGCGTGATGCACAACAACCTGTACGCCAGCCTGGGCTGCACCGACCCGGTGTGGCACCCCACGCCGTCCGACTTCGTGTCCGTGCGCAACATCGCGAACCGCGCCAACTGAACGCCGTCATCCCTTCGACATGAGGAACTTTTCCATGAAGCGATTCCCTCTGCGTGAGTTGGCCCATGTGGTCGCGATGTCCGGTGTCGTCCTGGCGGCGGTGCGCTGTGGCCATCCCGAGGACCCCCACGCGCACGATGACGCCTCCCAGTTCAACGTGCACAGCGCCCTGCTGACGAGCAACCGCGACGCCTTGCGCCTGTGCGTGCAGGAGTCCACGTCGCTGCGTGGCAGCGCCGCCCGCATCACCGAGCGGCTCGGCGCCAGCCTGCGGACCGTGTCCGGCCATCCCGACTGGGAGGCCGCGCGTTTCGGTAGCAAGTCGCCCATCATCGAGCAGGGCTGCCCTGGGCCGGCGCTCGCGCTGGAGCGGCTGGAGCCCAAGGAGTCCATCATCGGCCCGGGCGTCGCGTTGAAGCCCAGCCGCTACCGCACCTTCATCCACGTGCTGGATGAGAAGACGGCGGACGTGGTGCTGGGGGAGCGGCAGGTGGACCGCGCGCCGGCGGAGTTCCTGCGCGTGGACGACCATGTGCTCGCGGAGGTCTCCACGGCGCTCGTCGTGCGTGAGTCGTACCTGGACCACCCCGAGTTCGCCGCGCGCTGGCTGACGGGCGCGGTGGGACTCCAGGCGATGGAGGCGGGCCTGCCCGGCGTGCT
This sequence comes from Myxococcus sp. AB036A, assembly GCF_006547355.1. Lineage (NCBI taxonomy): Bacteria > Pseudomonadati > Myxococcota > Myxococcia > Myxococcales > Myxococcaceae > Myxococcus > Myxococcus sp. AB036A. The sequence continues at coordinate 38,286 of NZ_VHLC01000065.1, forward strand.
GGGTGACGTGTTCGACAAGCCCGTCACGGATATCTCGTCGCTGGCGAAGCCCGCGCTCGACCCGACGCACTGACACGTCGGGGGCTCAGGCCCTGCGAGCGCGCGGCGCGCGGGTGGGCCGGGCGGGAGGCGTCTCCAGCTCCCGCCCGGACATCCGGCGCAGCTCGGCATTGCCCAGGACGACCTGCGTCAGCCGGGAGCGGGAGATGCGCAGCGCCGACGCGGTGGCGACGACGTTGCCGCCATTCTCCACGAGGCTCTGGGCGATGCACTGCCGCTGCACCTCCGCGAGGAAGTCGCGGAGGGAGCCCCCATGCTGCCGGAAGAGCATGGGGAGGTCCGTCATCGCCGCGGGCGTGGGCCGGGGCTCGGCGCACTCCAGTGCCCGCTGCAAGAGCGGCGCGAGCACCGCGCCACCAATGGCGGGCGCATCCGACAAAACGTCCGCCGCGCGAACCAGGTTGTGAAGCTCGCGAACATTGCCGGGCCACGGGTGGGCGCGCATCAACCGCGTGGCTTCGGGAGTGAACGACTTCGGCGCGCCCCCGCGCTCCTGTGCCGCCTGCTCCAGGAAGTACGTGGCCAGCAGGAGCACGTCTTCATCGCGCTCGCGAAGGGGCGGCAGCTCCACCTGGATGCCATTGAGCCGGAAGAAGAGGTCCTGCCGGAAGTCGCCCGCGCGGACCGCCTTCGCCAGGTTCCGATTGGAAGCGGCGACGACGCGCACGTCCACCTGGACCGTCTCCGCGCCGCCCACGCGTTGGAACGAACGCTCCTGCAGGGCCCGCAGCAACGCGGCCTGTCCCCGAGGGCTGATGTCGGCCACCTCGTCCAGGAACAGGGTGCCGCCGTGGGCCTGCTCGAAGCGGCCTCGCTGGCGGGCCATGGCCCCGGTGAACGCGCCGCGCTCGTGGCCAAACAGGTCCGACAGCAGCAACTCATCGTTGATGGCCGCGCAGTTGACGGCGACGAAGGGACCGGAGGCGCGCCGGGACAGGTCATGGATGGCGCGCGCGGCCAGCTCCTTGCCCACGCCGGTTTCACCGAACAGCAGCACGCTGGCGTCGGAAGAAGCCACCTTGCGCAGCTGCGCCACGGCCGAGCGGAACACCGCAGAGCTGCCGCGCAGGTACGGCGGCGCGAAGCCGTCTTCCGTGGGGGACTCACCCAGCAGGGTCCGCAGCCGAGGTCTGTCATAGGCGCGGCGGAAGCGCTGCTGGGCCTCGGGTGGCAGCGCGTCGATGAGCCGTCGCCACTCCGCGAGCGCCGCTTGCCGAGCGCTCAGCCGCTGCGCCTCGGTGCCGCCCGCCTCCGCCAGTTGCAGCGTGAGGACGCGGACCCGCAGCGTGAAGTCCTGGGCGCTCAGTCGGTCGGGACGTGCGCTCGCGCGGCGCAGGGCCCGGCGCGCACGCGCCATATCGCCATTGGCGAAGGCAACGCGGGCATCGAGCAGATGGAGCCGGGCGGGCTGGGTGGCGCTGTTGCGCAGGTAGAGCCGCTGGGCCAGGGCATCCAGAACGGAAGAAGCCTCCTCCGCCCGTTCCAGCGAGAGCAGGGCTTCCACGCGCAGCCATCCGGTGGGGATGGCATAGAGGTGGGGCTGCGCCGTCTCCTCGTCGCCGCTCAATCCGTCCAGCGTGGTGAGGGCCGCCTCCCATTCGCCGCGGGCGCAGTGGAGATGGGCGCGGCTCAGACCCACGGCCAGCCGGGCCTGGGGCGAATCGGGTGCGCGCGCCGCGAGCGCTGCCAGCTTGCGCTCCGCCTCGGCGGTATCGCCCAGGAAGCAATCGGTGGCGATGGCCTGTGGGTAGGCGGAGAGCTGCTGAAAGGGGATGTCCAGGCCCGGCAGGGCGAGCGTGAGCGCGGACTGGGCCTCCAGGTGGCGGCCCTCCCGGGAGTAGGCGAGCCCCAGGCCCAGCAGGGCAACGGCCTCGAAGGGGACCTCGCCGCACAGCAGGGACAGGGCGGCGAGCCCCAACTGGATGGCGGCGGTGTTCTGCTCCGCGCGCCGGGCCAGCGTGGCGAAGGCGACCTTGGCCAGTCCCACCAGGTCGTCCAGTCCGGCGGCGCGAGCCTGTCCCTCTACGGTGGTGAACAGGCGCCGTGCCAGCGTGTCGTCGCCGGCATCCATTGCCACACGTCCCTCGAGCACCGTCATCATCAGCCGAGAGAAAGTGTTCTCCGGGCCCGCGAGCGCCGGATGCGCCTCGCGCGCGAAGGCGATGCCCGCCTCCCGCTGCCCGGCGTCGAGAAGGAACTGCAGATGCGTGGGCGCCAGGAAGCCATGTGCCTCCGCGATGCGGCCCGCGAGTCCTTCGGTGCCCAGGGCCCAGGCCACCAGCGCGTGGCCGGACGCCACCTGTCCCCCTCTCACGAGGACGTGCGCGGCCGTGGCGAGCAAGGCACTGGCCCACCGAGCCTGCTCACCCCAATGGGCGAAGTTCCAGGGCGCGGGCATCACGCTGCGCGAGGGCGTGGGCTCCAGTGCCCACAGGATGCCCTCCACCATGTCCGCGGCGCGTCCCGTCGCCTGCTGCAGTTGCTCACGTCCCTGACCCAGCGGGTCCGCCGCCAGCATCAACAGCAGGGCTTCGTCGGAGGCCTCGGCCAGCGGAGCCAAACGGGCGCAGGTCTCGCGGACCTCGGCCACCTCCAGCAGGTTCACCGCCATGTCGAGCGTCGCGGCCCTGGCGGGCGCCAGCCGGTGGCCCGGAAGCATCGTGCACAGGCCAGCCTCACACGCGAGCCGGGCGCCCTCATGGAGCGATGTGCCCAGCGCCTCGGCGAGCGTATTCACGGGCAGTGGCCGAGGCGCCGCACATGCGGCCAGCACGGCGAGGCGGCGCAGGCGCGCGGGCTCGCGACGTGCGGGGTGCAGCAGGGAGGCGATGGTGTCATCAGGAGAGACAGGCACAGTCGGAAAGCCTGATGCCGCTCCGACAAGCCATCAAGGGGCCCTCGCCGAGACAGCGGACACGAGCGCAGCGCCGCTGGAATGCTTCAGCAAAGCGGTTTCAAGGGAGGCGGTTGCCTGTTCGCAGTCCGTGCGGCGGAGCGCGGCTCAGGCCAGCGTGACGCCGTGCCCGGGCGCATCCGTTGGCAACTCCAGCCGTGCGCCCGCGTACCGGGCGCCGCCTTGGAAGGGGTGGCTCGCGATGAACAGCGGCGTATCCAGGTCGGCGTAGGTGAAGCCCCCCAAGCCGGCGGCCAGGTGCGCCGAGGCGGACATGGCCAGCACGCTCTCCACCATGCCGCCCACCATGAGCTCCAGGCCCGCTGCGCGAGCGAGGCTCCACATCGTCAGTGCCTCGACGACGCCACACTTCATCGTCTTGATGTTGATGGCATGCGCGGCGCCTTCCCGGATGAGTCGCAGCACGTCCTTCGCCGAGCGCGCCGACTCATCCGCGCACACCGGCACGCGCGAGCGGCGCGTGAGCTCCGCCATACCGGCCACGTCATGCGCGGGCACGGGTTGTTCGAAGAGGGCCAGGGGGACGTCCGCGCGCGCCAGTTCCTTCAGGAAGGCGAGCGCCTCGGCCACGTCATAGCCGCCGTTGGCATCCGCGAAGAGCCGGGCCTGAGGGGCCACTTCATGAATGGCCACCAGCCGTGCCGCGTCCTCAACGGGCGGCAGCGCCCCGACCTTCACCTTCAGCGTGGTGATTCCCCGCGCCAGGATGGCCTGCGCGGACGTTCGCGCATGGGCCACGTCTCCCGCGGTGACCGTCATGTCGATGTCCAGCGCGGACTGCGCGCCGCCCAGCATCACGTACAACGGAACGCGGTAGTGCCGAGCCAGCGCATCGAGCAGCGCCGTCTCCACGGCGCACCGGGCGGAGGGCGCCAGCGCGAGTGAATCCCCCAGCGTCTCGGACGCGGGCCGCCACGCGCGAGCGTCTCGTCCCACCAGCCCCGCGCGCACCTGTTCCAGGGCGGCCAGCGTACTGGCCTGTGTTTCTCCACTCACGGCGGGGAAGGGGGCGGCCTCGCCCAGCCCCTCGGAGCCGTCCGCCAGGGTGAGCCGCACCAGGACGTTCTCCGCGGCGTACTGCGCGCCGGTGGCGATGGCGAAGGGCTCGGTGAGGGGGAGGTGCAGCGGCTCGAAGCGGACGGCGGTGATGAGGGTGGGCGTCATGGGCGGCCGAGGAGCCTAGCCGCCCGGGCCTCCCCTGCGCGCGCGAGCCAGGTCAAACGGCGGTTGGCCGACAGACACAGGGGAACTGATACTGATACATGTCTGCCGCGTGTACTTGTGACGGCCACGTATTCATGTCGACATGGAGCCATTCTGAACGACCGATTCCAGGCGGCTCCGGCGCCCGACATGGATGTGCTGCTGGTGGCGCTCGAGGAAGCGGAGCGGCACCAGCCTGAGGGCTGCATGGTGTTGCACGCCGTGAGGGACGCGGCGGGAGCGCTCGTCGACTTCCAGTGGGCCTGGGCGAATCCCGCGGGTGCGCGCGCGCTGGGGCACGCCTCCCCGGAGTCACTGAGAGGCCGGCGGCTGCGCGAGCTGATGCCGGGCTCGGGATTGGCCGCCCGGGTGGACCTGCTCCGGGACGTGGTGGAGGCGGGCCGGCCGGCCGCGGACAGCTTCCAGGAAGGGGAGGTGTGGCTCCAGGGAACGGCGGTGCCGCTCCGGGACGGTGTGCTGCTGCGCCTGCGTGACATCACCAGCGCCCTGCGGTTGGAGGAGGGCGTCCGCGAAACCCTGGACTGGGTGCGGAGCATGCTGGAGGCCACACCCGACGCGTTCTTCACGCTGGATGCGGACTGGCGAATCACCTACGTGAACCACGAGGCCGCGGCCCTCAGCGGGCGTTCGCAGGAGCAGCTCTTCCGGCAGATTCTGTGGCAGGCGTGCCCGGAGTTGCTGGGCACGCGGATGGAGCGGGAGCTGCGCCGGGTCGCGAGCGGCGCGGGCCACACCATCTTCGAATGGCGCGCCACGCCTGGACGCTGGCATGAGGTGCACGCCTGGGGCGCCAACGGCAACGTGTCCATCTTCGGACGGGACGTCACCGCCAGGAAGCAGGCGGAGGCGGAGCGGGACGTGCTCCTGTCGCGCGAGCACTCGGGTCGCCTGGAAGCCGAGGCCCTGGTCCACGAGCGCACCCGCGAGCTCATGGCCGCGCGTGAGCGACTGGTGCAGTCGGAGAAGCTGGCCATGGCGGGGCAGCTCGCGGCGGGCGTGGGGCACGAAATCAACAACCCGCTTTCCTATGTCGTGGGCAACCTGCAGTTCGCGCTGGAGCAGCTCGAGCCCCTCGCGGCGCAGGGCGCCGTGCGTGAAACATTGGCCCGCGCGCTGGGCGAGGCGATGGAGGCCCTGCGCGAGGCGAAGGAAGGCGCCGAGCGCATCCGCACCACCGTCCGTGACTTGCAGACCTTCGCTCGAGCGGAGGAGCCGCAACTGTCGCCCGTGGACGTGCACGCGGCGCTGGAGTTCGGCCTCTCCATGGCGATGCCGCACCTGCGCCACCGGGCCCGCGTCGAGAAGCGCCTGGGCCCGGTGCCCACGGTGATGGCGCACGAGACGCGGCTGGGGCAGGTGTTCCTCCAACTGCTCGTCAACGCCGCGCAGGCCATCCCGGAAGGGGACGTGGCGCGCTACCAGGTGACGCTCTCCACCTGGAGGGACGGCGCGACGGTGGTGGTGGAGGTGGCGGACAACGGCCACGGCATGGCGCCCGAGGTCCTGGAGCGCGCCTTCGAGCCCTTCTTCACCACCCGTCCCTTGGGGGAGGGCGCTGGACTCGGCCTGTCCACCAGCCTGGGCCTGGTGCGAGGCATGGGAGGCGAGCTGTCGGCCTCGAGCGCGCCGGGGCTGGGCAGTGTCTTCCAGGTGCGGCTGCCCACCACCGACGCGGACGCGCCAGCCGTGCGGGTGGCGGAGGACAAGGACCTTCCCGGGCGGAAGCGGGTGCTGGTGGTGGATGACGAGCCGCTGCTCGCCTCGGTGCTGGGCCGCATCCTCGGCGTGCGTCACGAGGTGGTGGTGGTCCACAGCGGGCGCGAGGCGTTGGATACGCTGGCGCGCGACGCGGACTTCGACCGCATCTTCTGTGACTTGATGATGGGGGACCTGACGGGGATGGACGTGTACGACGCGCTGTCCTCGCGTCAGCCGGAGTTGCTCGCGCGCTTCGTCTTCATGACGGGCGGAGGCTTCTCCGAGCGAGCACGGACCTTCCTCCAGTCGGTGCCGGTGCCGCGCATCGAAAAGCCGTTCGAGCTGGGCGTCCTGCACGCGCTGGTGGAGGACGCCCCGCCGCGCGCCGGTCCCTGAGAAGGGCGGCCGGCGCGCGACTCGGAAGCGGTGTGATTACAACTTCACTTCTTCCCGGTCGGGCTGGGTGATGTAGCCGGAGCCCGCGGCCACCAGCTTGGCCATCAGCTTGTCCATGCCGTTGGAGCGGGCGAAGGCCATCTCGTTGCGGGTGGCGCCCACCAGGGTGAGCAGTTGCACCTTGCCGCTGGGGAGCACGAAGTGGTCGGGCCGGGACGGGTCCCGGACGAACACGAAGCCGCTCAGCTTGGACTCGCCACCGTCCAGGGAGCCTTCCACCGGGTAGCGGTGGCCCATGGCGAAGGCGCGCAGGGACACGAGGTTGTAGGCCATCATGTCCAGCAGCCGGAACACCGGCCACTTCGCCTCTTCGGGCGAGTGGATGACCATCTCGTAGCCCAGCCCGCTGGGCGCGCCGTCGGGGATGTCCTCGCCGGGCGCCACGGTGAAGGGGTTGGACAGTCCGCTGGTGACATAGGTCCAGTAGGGGTAGCTCTCGCTGGGCGGGGAGACGCGCACGCCCATGGGACCCCAGTTGGGGTCTGCTTCCTGGACCTGGGCCAGCTCACTCTCCATCCACGCTTGGATGGCATCTGTCTGGTCGAGCGTGAAGACGCCTTCGTCAATGGCGCCGAACATCTTCGGATACTCGACTTCGTCGCGGTCCGCCCAGCAGTCCTCGTACCACTGGATGAAGTCTTCGTCCGTCTCCGGGGCTTTCATGGCGATGACACTCTAGAGGCTCACCCCGGTTTCACAACTTCAAGTCGCGGAGAGGCCTCTTCAGGCTGACAGTCCGGGGGGCGTTCAGGTGCCGGTGGCCCCTTGGGTGCCCGGGGAGGCGGCCAGGGGCCAGGGTTTCAGCCCGCAGATGCGCTCGGCCTCCGCCACGGCGGGTGCCAGCCGGGCGTGCTCCCGGCGGAGGAAGCCCCGTACCGCTCCGTCCAGTGTCTTGTCGAAGATGAGGTGGGCGCTGTGCACGGCGGTGGGCTCGAAGCCCCGAGACACCTTGTGTTCACCCCCAGCGCCGGGCTCGAACACCTTGCGGCCGGTCCGGATGCAGTCCTCCACGGAGTGATACAGGCAGACGTGGAAGTGGAGGAAGGGGTGCTCCTCGAAGGCGCCCCAGTAGCGGCCATAGAGGCGCTCCGGGGTGGCCAGGTTGAAGGCGCCGGCGATGACCTGCTGGCCGCGCACCGCCTCCACCAACTCCACCGAGCCCGGCATCGTGCGGAAGACCCGCGCGAAGAAGTCGGGGGTGAGCTGAATCTGCCCCCAGGCGTGGCGCTCGCAGGTGGAGGTGTAGAAGCCGTAGGCACGCCGGGCGTGCGCCTGGGAGAGCTCGGCGCCGCGCACCGTACGCAGGGAGATGCCCTGGGTGGCCGCGGCCCCGCGCTCGCGCTTGAGCTGGTTGCGGCGCTTGGAGTCAAAGCGCGCTAGGTAGTCGTCGTAGCTGCCGTAGCCCGGGTTCTTCCAGTGGAACTGAAGGGTGATGCGCCGGGCGAGCCCCTCGGCCTCCAGGAAGTCCGTCTCGTCCCCCGTGGGATACAGGACGTGAACGGAGGAGCAGCCCGCCTCCTGGGCGCTCCCGGCGGCGGCGGCAAGCAGGGCCCGGCGCAGCGCGGGGACGTCCTCGCCCGGGGCGATGAGGAAGCGGGGGACGGTGGCGGGGGACAGCGGCCCGCCCACGACGAGCTTCGGGTAGTACTCGACTCCGAGGCGGGCGGCGGCGTCCGCCCAGCCGAAGTCGTAGATGTACTCGCCCATGCTGTGGAACTTGAGGTACGCGGGCGCGGCGGCCACCAGCTTGGGACCACGCCACAGCGTGAGGTGATGCGGCGCCCAGCCCGTCTCCTCGGTGGCGCTCCCGCTCTCCTCCATGGCCGCCAGCCAGGCATGTCGGACGAAGGGCGGGGCGTCAGGGCCCAGGAGCGCGTCCCAGCCTTCGGCCGGGGCATCAGTCACTGCTTCGAGGATGCGGAGACGGAGCGGGGTATCGGCGGGCACGGGGGCACTCTTAACGCGCCCCGCACGTGCCCGCCGTGTGTTGCTGGCCTGCCCGTCAGGCGGCCGGAGCAGCGCTCCCGGTGCGTGCGGCCTCGCGGGTCTCCGGCCAGACGGCACGCTGCGGGGTGGCGATGCGGATGATGCGCAGCAGGGCCAGCACGCGCATCACCTGCCACGTGGGGTCCAGCTCGAACTTCCGCGCCGCGAAGTTGGGGCTGCTGCCGTACTTGTGGTGGTTGTTCTGGAAGAGCTCCCCCATGCAGAGGAAGTCCATGGGCAGGGAGTTGCGCGACTTGTCGGTGCTGTCGAAGTTCCGGTAGCCGTACTTGTGGCCGCACCAGTTGACGATGGCGCCATGCACCGGGCCCATGAGGAAGTGCAGGGGCAGCAGCAGGAACTGCCAGGGCGAGGTGGCGAACATCACATAGAAGGCGGAGTAGAAGGCCACCCAGCCCAGCGTGGCGAACCAGGAGGTGCGCAGCGTGGTGTCCACGAGCGGCCACTCCGGATAGCCGCCCAGGAAGCGGGCCTCGGGCTGGCCGCGGCCGGCCGCGTAGTCGTCGTAGCGCGCCTTGGTGTGCCACATCATCCGCGCCACATCCTTGAAGAAGTGGGGCGAGTGCGGGTCCTTCTCGGTGTCGGAGAAGGCATGGTGCTCCCGGTGGAGGATGGCGTACGCCTTGGGGGACAGGTAGGACGAGCCCTGCACCAAGTAGGTGAGCAGGTGCATCACCCGCTCCGTCTTCGGCCCCATGGTGTACATGCGGTGGGCCGCGTACCGGTGCTGGAAGAAGCTCTGGAAGAACACGCAGAGCAGCCAGTGCGAGACGAAGAAGATGAGGACGGCCATTCGAGTTCCCGGGTCAGTGACTGAACCGGCGTAACACCGGGCATGTCATGGCAGCGTCACGCGGGGCGGAAGAGCGGCGGCCCTGCCCCACGGGGCGACACGCCCGCTCGCTCCGCTTCAGGGGGCCATCAGTAGAACGCGCCGTGGCATGACATGACGCGCGGCGGCGCGGCCCACTCTTCCGGTACGGAGGGGGCACGAAGCTCCAGGAGAGGAGTACACGCGTGAAGCGGGCCGACATCGTCGGATTGGACAAGGCGCACGTCTGGCATCCCTACACGGCGATGGAGGCCTACATCGCGGAGACGGATCCGCTGGTGGTGGTGCGCTCGGAAGGCGCATACCTCTATGACGCGGACGGCACGCGCTATCTGGATGCCAATGGCTCCTGGTGGGTGTCCACGCTGGGCCACCGTCACCCGCGGCTGATGCGCGCACTCGCCGAGCAGGCCGCCGCGCTCCCACACGTCTCCCTGGCGGGCATCACCCACGAGCCGGCGGCCTTGCTGGCGTCGGAGCTGGCGGCCATCGCTCCCGGTTCGGACCGCCCCGGCCTCCCCTCATCCGAGCGGCTGTCCCGCGTCTTCTATTCCGACAACGGCAGCACGGCGGTGGAGGTGGCCATCAAGATGGCGGCCCAGTATTGGGCGCAGAATGGCCAACCGCGCCGCACCCGCTTCATCACGCTGTCGGGGGCGTTCCACGGCGAGACGATGGGCGCCACCAGCGTGGGGGGCGTTCCTCTGTTCCGGGAAGTCTTTGGCCCGCTGCTCTTCGACGTGGTGCACGTCCCCTCTCCGGCGGAGGAGGGGGGCTGGGCGCGCGCCTTCGAACAGGTCCAGTCCACCTTGCGTACGCGCCCGGAGGAGATTGCGGGCGTCATCCTGGAGCCGGTGCTGCAGGGCGCGGCGGGCATGGTGATGTACTCGCCGGACTTCGTCCGGGCGGTGCGCGAGGCCACGCGTGAGGTGGACACCTTCCTCATCGCCGATGAAGTCTTCACGGGGCTGGGGCGCACGGGCGCACGCTTCGCGGTGGACCTGGCGGGCGTGGTGCCGGACATGTTGTGTCTGGCGAAGGCCCTCTCGGGAGGAGTCCTGCCGTTCGGTGCGACGCTGGCCTCGGAGCGCGTCTTCTCCGGCTTCCTCGGGGCGTCGAACCGGGCGCTGTATTACGGGCACTCGTACTGTGGGAACCCGCTGGGCGCCGCCATCGCTCGGGAAGTGCTGGCCGTCTATCGGGACGAAGATGTGATGGGGCAGGTGGCGCGAAAGGCCCCCCGCGTGAAAGCCGCCTTCGAGCGGATGGCCGCCTCGATTCCAGGCTTGGTGCGCCCCCGCGCCGTGGGAATGGTAGGCGCGGTGGACCTGGGCGGTGGTGGCTACCTCGCTCGAGGAGGGTGGCGAGTGTACGAGGCCGCGCGTCGCCGAGGGCTCTACCTGCGGCCCATAGGAGACACCGTGTACATCGCGCCAGCGCTGACTATCTCTGACGAGGCGCTCGAGGAGCTGCTGTCCGGAGTGGAGGCGTCCCTCCAAGAAGTCGCTGGCGGCTGAGCCTGATGGATCCGCTGCCTACGAATGTGTGGGAGCGAACGGAAGGGTGGTTGACAGGTCGCGCGTCACGGGGATAGAAGCCGCGCCCCGCCCGACGCAGATCCGGGCGGGGAGCTGACAGCAGAATAAAAGGGTCGATGAGGATTGTTGACCCTGGACGCGGCGGTGGTACAAGCTGCGCCCCTCCGGACGGGTGGCTGATCCAAGCGCCTCGACGGAGCAGCAGCAGGAAATAGAGGGCTCAACTCGGAAAGTTGATCCCAGGGGCGGTGGTGGTAGAAGCCCTGAATCTCACGAAGAAGCCCGCGCACTGGCGCGGATCCGCTTTGAGTGGGTCGGTAAGAAAATACGGAATACGGCAGTCAACGCAGCGAGTTGACAGGAGACGCGGTGGTGGTAGAAGCCGCGCCCCGACGAAGAAGCCCGGATGCAAGGGCGGGCAAGTCGAGGGAGTCAACGAAGCAGTGGTTGACAGGGAAGGCGGCGAAGCGGTAGAAGCCGCGCCCCTCTGGAGGAAATCAGCGGAAGCCACTGGGCGGCGCTGAAGACTCCGGAAGCCAGCAGGACGGCGAAAACAGCAGCTTGACAGAAGACGCCGAACTGAAATAGAAGCTGACACCCCGCCGGGCAGAAAAAGACGGCGAGGCGGCAACGAAGAAAACGGTAGCAGGAAGTCGCTGGCAAGACAAGCGGCTCGGTCTTTGAAAACCAAATAGCAAGCCCAAGAAGAAGCTAGATTGCGGAAACCGCAGTCAATTTCTTAAGACGGTGCCAGCCAGGTCGCGCTGCGAAGCGCAGCCGGCAGCACTGTAACGAATCAGCGAGTTTCAGGTTCCTTA
>NZ_VHLC01000066.1:0-49706 GCF_006547355.1 Myxococcus sp. AB036A
GCCCCGCACAAAGAAGGTGAAGGCCCCCGCGCCCGCGCCCTTCCACCCGGGGACGCCCACGGGCGAATTCGTGGAGGCCGCCTGGCGTTATTTGGAGGACGACGAGAAGACGCGCACGCGCTTCACCCATGCCTTCGAAAACCGGCAGGACGCGCTGCTGGGCGCGCTTGACGCGGCGGCGCTCACGGACGAAGGATATGGCGTCGCCCGCCACCTGCTCCTCGAGCTGTACGCCATGCTGGAGCTGGGCTGGCCGCCGGGACTCACGTCCATCAAGCCGGCGGTGCTGGAGGCGGACACGGATGCCCCGCCAGTGCCTCAGCCGCTGAAGGACTACGCGGACGAGGCGCTCTTCGAGGCGGAGCAGGACGAGGAGCAGCCCCTGTCCTCCCAGGAACTGGAGGTGGTGCGGCGCCTCGTCCATCGCGGACTGGCGGCGCTGTGGGGCGCTCGCAAGGAGAGATGAAGGATGGCCAAGGACAGGGACGACAACGGCGGCGGCGGCTTCTCCGGCAAGCGCAACAAGAGCTGGCGCGAAATCGACGCGGGGCGCGGCAAGGGCAGCAAGTACGCCTCCCGCCAGGACGACCCCGCGCAGCAGAAGCTGGAGCGCAGCGCGAGCTACCAGAAGTACAAGGCCGCCGCGGACGCGCTCTTCACCGGCGGCGAGCTGCCGGAGGGGCTGGCGAAGACGTTCGACCCCGAGGGCAAGCGCAAGGCCCAGAAGCAGGCCATGCAGAAGGTCACCGAATCGGAGACGCGCGCCGACTGGGTGAAGGCCGTGGTGGACTACCTGGAGAAGTACCCGGAGCTGCCCGAGGATGCGTACTTCCTCGACAGCCTGCTGGACCACCCGCGCGAGCGCATCGTCGACAAGGCGCTGGCGAAGCTGGAAGTGCTCGGGGAGGAAGGCAAGCTGAAGACCAAGGTGCCGCAGAGCCTGGACCAGCGCCTGAAGTCCGTCGAGCTGACGAGCATGGACCCAGACATGCAGGGCCGCGCCAAGGCGCTGCGCGAGAAGCTGCGCGCCTGAGCTTCAGCGCACGACGGCGGCGGGCCCAGGTGGCGGCGGTGGCACGCTTCGCCCGCCTCGGTACACCAGCACCACGGCCCGCTGATTCCCCTCGCCCGGCTCGTGCACCACGCGCAGCTCCTCGCCCGTGCGCACGTAGAAGGACGTCTCCCCTTCCTCCAGCCTCCAGCCCGCGCGCGTGAGCGCCTGGGCGTAGAAGGCGTCCACGGCCTCGCCAGACAATGGGACGTGGAAGGCGAGCGTGCGTGAGCTCTCGCTGTTGACGCGCAGCACCTGACTGGCCTGGGGCGGCATGGGCGCGAAGTCCCCCGCCGCCGCCGGGTCCCTGCGCAGGGCGTGATTGGCCTCACCGAGGTACATCATCGTGGTGCGGTCCGGCTGCGGCTGGAAGATGACGGTGTAGGTGATGCCCCGGTGGCCGTCGATGGCGGTGAGCATCACCGCGCCGCTGGCGAGCTGCGGCTGCTCGTGGCCCGGTGGCAGGTGCAGGCCCGCCTGGATGAAGGCGTCCGCGAAGCGCTGCACCAGGGCATCCATCCGCTCCTTGGCGTGCACGGCGCGCAGCGCGACAGGGATGCCCCCTGCCTCGACGATTTCGTTCGACTCGACGGTGTCGATGACCTGCACGCGGGGCCAGGCGAAGCGCGGCCGCGCGGGAGCCTCGGGCTGCGCCGGGGACGCGGCGGGTGCCTTGCCCGCCGGGCCCTGTGCGGCCACGGGTGCCTTCGCCGCCGTGCCCTGGGCCACCACCGGCGCCGCGCCGAGCAGGCACGCCGTGACGAGCAGCCCCCGGCGCCACGTCACCGCGGCACCCCGAGCCAGTGGTTCGCGCGGCCCACCTTGTACGAGCGGATGTTGGGCGCGTCGAAGGGCGTCACCTCCCAGCGCGTCTGGCCGCCGGCGTGCGTGGAGCCGAGGTTCTCCTCGTAGTTGTCCTCCTCGCCGCGGAAGCTCATGAAGAACTGGTCCTCGTTGACGCCGGCCGCGCCGGTGATTGCCGCGAGCATGGAGCCGGCGTTCCCCCCCGCACCGTTGGCCCGGTACACGCGCTGCGCCCACTCGTAGTAGTCCGGGTTGGCGCACCGGCGCGCGCCGTTGACGTTGAGCGCGCAGGCCCGGCCCTCCTCCACGCCGCCCAGCCCCCAGTCATCCAGCAGCATGCCGAAGCGCGCCGTGCAGCGGCCGCCCGAGGCGCGCCCGGCGGCGCACACCGTGAAGGCATCAGCGGCCCGGCGCTGGGACACCTTGAAGAACCCCTCCCGGCCATTCTCCAGATAGCGGCCAATCCGGACGCCGCGAATGCTCGAGGACGCGGTGCACCCCATGCCCTGCGTCCCCATGGCGATGGTGCCGGCCAGGTCCGGGTCGGCGTCCGCCATGGAGAGGCCGCGCACGGTGCCCGGCAGCTCCGGGCGGCAATCCACCTGGATGGGCTGCGCGCGGGCAATGGCCTGCTGGACGGCCACGCCCGTGCGGCCCATGCGCTGACGTCCGTCGAAGTCCGCGTAGCGGCCATTGGCCTCCGCCTCGGCGGCGAGCACCGTGCCCCGTCGGCCCCACTCGTTGTCCTGCGGGTCGTGCATCACCCGACCGGTGGCGTTCCACATCGCGAAGTTGGCGGCCTCCTGCACCTTGAGCGTCAGCGCGCCCACTTCGGCGAAGTAGATGCCGAACAGCAGGATGGTGACGAACACCATCACCCCCAGCGCCGTCTCCACCAGCGACTGGCCTCGTGCATGGCGAACCCGCATGTCAGTAGCCCCTGTCGCCGGGGCCACCGCCCCGGTAGCCCACGGAGTGCAGCTCTCGCAGCGCCCGCGCGTGCCCGGAGAAGCCAGCGGCGGACAGGCTGTCCGCGGGCCGGTCATCCCGGGCGCCCTCCGCGCTCACCAGCGTGGCGCGCCAGAAGGGGTTGAGGAAGTTGGGAGGCTCGCGCCAGCCGCCGCCCTGCGCCGCGGGCCGGGGCCGGTGGTAGTAGACCATGCCGGCGGAGAGGGCCACCTGGTTGCGGTGCACGTCCTCGCGGCCCGTGGGGCGGATGCGGCCCAGCGGGCTGCTGTTGTCGAACTCTGTTTCGGTCCCCGCGAAGCGGAAGCGGAAGAAGAGGTTCCACGGGTCCGGGCGGGCCCGGCGCTCCGCGCTCGCGTAGTCCCGGTACAGCATGCTGTACAGCTTGGGCTGGCCGTAGTGGTTGGACGCGCCCGCGTGCAGTTCGTCCACGTTGTAGCCAACGGAGTAGGGCCAGATGCCGGGGCACACCACGCACGCGCCCAGCGTGTGCGTCTCGTAGGTTGGCTTGCCGTCCTCCGGCGCCTGGCCCGGGGGCATGCGCGCGCCGTAGACGTGCTGGTCCTCGTGCGTCTGCTCCTCGTCGGACATCACCCACGCATCCGTCGCGATGGGCGGAAGCGTCGGAGCTCGGGTGCAGCGCGTGGGGATGACGACGCGCCCGTGGTCATGCGCCGTCGAGTTGCGGCCCGACACGGTGTCGTACGTCGCGGGGTCCATCTGCGACACCGAGCCGTAGCGGCGAAAGCTGGTGGAGATGGCGGCGCCGCCGGTGCCGAAACCGGCGGTGCCTCCCGGACGGTTGTGGACCCACGTCCACCCCATGCTCCCCATGGTGGCGTTGAGCGCGGGGGTGCCGCCGCCCGAAGGGCAGAGCGCGCCGTCCCCCACGCCGCAGCCATAGGTGCCCGCCTTGATGGACTGGATGACGGCATCGCGCTCGGGGACGTCGTTGCCACCATTGAGCTCGGAGAAGCTCTTGGCCGCGCCAGCGGACGGCGCGCGGAGCTCCGGGTTGACCGCCTGCGCGACACGCCGGGTGAGTTCCTGCTCCGCGATGTGCTCGCTCAGGAGCTTGCCGTAGATGTTGAGCCCGGCCTGGAACAGGTTGCCGGCCCGCCCCTGGAGCTGCTGCACCTGCACGGCGGCGGCCGCGTCCGCGGCGAACCACACCGGCGGCGGGATGGAGCCGGGGCAGGCCACGTCGTGCGCCGCGTATTCCTGGCTGCTGTGGCTGATGAGCGACTGGGTGCCGGCCATGGCCACCATGTGCGCCACCTGGGCGCGGTTCATCACCGCGATGGCGTTGAAGGCGCGCGCCGTGGCCACCGCCTGGCTGTAGGCGGCCGCGTCGGCGGCCATCTGGATTTCGACGCGCTCCTTGGCGCGCATGCCGAAGCCCAGCGTCATCAGCACCATCAACGTCAGCAGCAGCAGCGTCAGCGCGAACAGCACCAGCGCCTGACCTCGCCGCGAGTGCCTCACGAGCCGTGGAGATTGCACGCGGGACCTCCCATGAAGTACTCGGACATGACGGGCGTCATCATTCGCATGGCCGCGTTGACCTGGATGGGGAACACGAAGTGTCCCTGGTCGCTCCAGCGCACCATGCGCGTGCCCAAATCACCGCCGGGCCAGCCGTCGCGCCCCAGCGTGGCGCTCGTCTCACCCCACCACGCGGAGCGGCGCTGCACCGGCATCAGCGGGTTGGCCGCCGTGTAGCGCCGGAGCCGGAAGTGGGCCAGCAGCATGCGGCTCATCACCCAGTTCGCGAAGGGGACGCGCATGTAGTACCAGGCCACCATGCGTATCTCCAACGTGCGGGCTCGCAGCGCCGCCGCGTTGTCCGTGGGCTGATCAAAGAGCAGGTCCTCGCCCCCCGTCAGCTCCTGCGCCCAGCCGGCATCCGGCGACTCCCGGACGATTTCAATCAACGGCTCGTTGAAGTCGCGCCCGTAGGAGTTGCGCACCCGGAATTGGTTGTGACGGCGGGGGGAAAAGGCCGCCGCCAGGGTTGCCGAGCTGTCCGTGCGCGCCACCGTGGGCAGCATGGTCACCAGCGCCGCGTGCATCATCGGCAGGCAGTTGCCGTGGTTGATGCTACCCGCGCGCACCGCCCGGTATGCCGCCACCTGCGCCAGGATGCGGGCCTGAAGCATCATGAAGAGCTGCAGTGTCCCCAGGACAAGGAACACCACCAGCGGAAGGGTCAGCGCCGCTTCCACCGCGGCCTGTCCCGACTGACGTCGTGTGCGTGGGGTGCCTCGGTGGATCATACGAGCCTCCACCATCCTATTTCTCGTTGATTGAGGAATCGGTCAAATGGCCCGTTGTCCTGAAGACGCGCGATTTCACTAGGAGAACAAAACCAGCAATTCTTGAAGTCCCAGCAATACGGCGCAGCGCGTCAACAAGCGGACCTTGGGCGAGGCGCCTTCAGCGGTTGAGGACGAAGCCGCAGGCGGAGTCGAGCACCACCTTGGCACCTGCCAGGGCGTCCAGCAGCCGGGCGTAGTGGGTGCGCTCCGCGTCCAGTTGCGCCTCCACGGCCTCGGTGGAGAGGCCCTGGTGCCCCAGGGACAGGCGCAGGCGGGCCACGGCGGCGTCGCGCTCGGCTTCAATGGCCTTGCGCGCCCGGGTGGCCAGCTTCGCCAGCTCCGCCTCGGCGGCCTTCTGGCCCACGGGCACCGCCGCGTCCACGAAGTCCGCGAAGCCGGGGAAGGCAAGCGACACCTCGTCACCCTTGAGCGACTTCCCTTCCTTCTCCAGCGCGGGCAGCAGCGTGGGGTCGGACTTGGGCTTGCCGCCCGCATCCACCACCGCGACGTGCACCAACGTGCGCTCCAGGAAGCGCGCCAGTTGGCGGCTGGGCACGCGGGCTCCCGGGGACGTGTCCTCCGGCTCCGGCAGCTGGACGTGGAAGAGCAGCTCCACGCCGCGTCCCTTCTGGGGTCCACGCCGCTCGATGAAGCGGAAGGCGCTGCGCCCGTAGGGGCCGTCACGCAGGAAGCCGAAGAGCGCCTCCACCAGCGGGTGGCCGGTGGCGAAGTACTCCAGCTCCTCCGCCTCCACCGCGGTGTCGCGCCAGAAGGTGCCCAGCTGCGTGCGGTCCTCCATCACGTCGATACCCGGCAGTCCGTCCACCTTCAGCGCGTGGCCGAACTGGAAGGCCACCTGGAAAGCCTCCACCTGCTCGTCGGTGTCCACGCCGATGCCCACCCGGCGCGCCAGCTCCGTCACCGTCTCCTCCAGCCGCTCGTCCAGGTCGCGCGCGATGCCCCACAGGCCATCCTCCACGCTGGACGCCTCCGCCTCGCCGTCCTCGTCCTCCTCGTCGGCCTCGATGCCCATGCGCTCCTGGGCACGCTTCACCAGGCGCTCCACCGCGGGCCGGTCGAAGCTGCGCACGTCCAGGAGCGGGTCATAGGCGCGCTTCACCTGCGCGCGCGCCGCCTCCACGCGGGCCTTCAGCTCCTGCGCGTAGGCCATGCGGGCCTCGCGCGGCATCAGCGCCAGCTCGGCGAGCCGCGCCTCCACCTCTTCCAGCACCGCGTCCAGGCCGCCCACCGTCTCGCCGAAGACGCCCACGGCGTCCGCCAGCAGCATCAGCACGTCGGAGGCCAGCGTGCCCGCCGGGTCGAAGACGTGAATCTCCACCGGGTGCGTCTGGCCAATGCGGTCCAGCCGGCCAATGCGCTGCTCCACCGTGGCCGGGCTCCAAGGCAGGTCGTAGTGCACCAGGTGATGCGCGAACTGGAAGTTGCGGCCCTCGCCGCCCACCTCCGTGCACAACAGCACCTTGGGCCCTTCCGGGTCACGGAAGCGCGCCACCTGCCGGTCGCGCTCCACCAGGGGCAAGTCACCGTGGTAGCCCAGCGCCTCCACGCCCTCGCGGCCCAGCTCGGACTGGAGCGCGTCCAGCGTGTCGCGGCTCTCCGTGAAGACGAGCACCTTCGCCGCCGGCTCCGACTTCCAGACGCCGCGCAGCACGCCCAGGAAGGCGCTGAACTTCGCGTCGCGCGACGGCAGCCGCAGCGCGTCCGCGTGGCCCTTGAACACGGGGTTGGCGCGCACCGCGCCCGCGAAGGCCGCGGGGCTGGACTCCAGCCGGCGCAGCACGTTGCCCAGCGGCGCGCCGCGCAGGCTGGCCCCGGCGAGCACCGCCAGCGCGGCGTCGCGGACCTTCAGCTCCTCGGCGGGCAGCGTCACCGGGTGGCGGTGCAGCCGGCGCGTGGAGAAGCCGCCCACCACCGCGCGGCGGTTGCGCACCAGCCGGTCACTGAGGCTGTACGTCTCCGACAGGTGTTGCAGCAGCGCGTCCCGGTCCTTCAGCGAGGACAGCTTCGCGTCCTCGGGGAAGCGCTTCGCCAGCGCCTGCACCGCGGCGGACGGCTTGCCGCCCTCCATCAGCGCGCGCACCGCGGCCGACAGCTCCTCCTGACGCTTGAGGCGCTCCTCGAAGCCCGCGACGGAGGGCGCCGTGGCCGCGTCGATGAGGGTGAGCAGGCCGTGGTACTCCGCCGGGTCCAACTGCATGGGCGTGGCGGTGAGCAGCAACAGGCCCCACGTGTTCTTCGCCAGCACCTGCGCGGCCTCGAAGGCGCGCTCGCCCTTGAGGTGGTGCGCCTCGTCGATGATGACCAAATCCCAGAAGGCGTCCTCACCGGCCAGCGCGCGGCGGTGCTCCTCGCTGCGCTGGAGCATCTCCAGGCTGGTCACCACCAGCGGGAAGCGCGCCCAGGGGGACACCTCCGGCGCTTCCTTCAGGGACTGCGCGTAGCGGTCCGAATCCATCAGCGTGAAGAGCTGGTTGAACTTGTGGAACAGCTCCACCAGCCACTGCACGGTGAGGTGGCTGGGCGCCACCACCAGACAGCGGCGCGCCAGTCCGGACAGGCGCAGCGCGCTGAACACCATGCCCGCCTCAATCGTCTTGCCCAGGCCCACCTCGTCCGCCAGCACGAAGCGCGGACGGCTGGCGGACAACACGCGCTGCACCACGCCCACCTGGTGCGGCTTCACCATGATGCGGCTGGCCAGCAGCGCGCCCAGCGCGTCGCAACGGCGCTCGTCGTCCAGCACCAGCGCCTGCTTGCGCAGCGTGAAGGCCCGCGCCTCGCCCACGCGGCCCTCGCGCAGGGTGGACAGCAGGTCGGAGCGGGGCGGCAGCGCACGCAGCGAGGACTCAGGGAGCTCGTCCTCCTCGTCGTTTTCCACGTAGCGCAGCACGTAGCGGCGCAGGCCGCGCGCCCCCGGCTCCTCGCGCACCACCAGCGCCAGGCGGCCCTTGTAGGTGATGACCGGCTCGCCTGGAGGCAACGGGTACTGCACCAGGGCTCCACCCTTGGTGGACACCAGCACCGGGGCGTCTTCCCGAGCGGGAAAGGCGACGAGCGCCTTGGCGCCCTCCTCCTGCAGCGACAACAGATGCCCCACACCCCATTCGGGCTGCGGGAGGTAACGGACCTTCGAACCTTCGACTAGAGACATGGAGCGTCCGCTCATAACCCCCTGTCCGGACGAAGGCCATTCCATGACGGCTTCCCGTGACGGCCATTCGTCGGACGAAGCGCCCTCCGGAGGCCCGCACCGCACCGCCCGAGCGCCCCTGGGGTGGACCCACCCCGTCCACCAGGACGATGTCTTCCAGCAGGCAGTCTGGGTGATGCTTTCCTCACCGACGGCACGCCCGGAAGGATGCCTTGGGGGGGAGTCACCACATGATGCGCCGTTGGACGTTCGCCCAGCGAGTGAGCGCCGGCCTGTCCGCCTGCCTGTTCGCCGGGTTGCTGCTGCTCGCGACGCTGCTGTCCGCCGTCTACGCGCAAGCCAGCATGCCCCCGGGCCACGGCGCCCAGCCCCAGGCCGTCCTGGCGGGGCTGCTGGGTCTGGCCTGCGTGGCGGCGCTGGGCTTCGTGCTCCACCGCGCGCTGGCGCCGCTGCATGCGCGCCACCAATCCAGCGAGCAGCACCTGCAGCTCCTCATGGACGGGGTGACGGACTATGCGCTGTGCTTCCTGGACCAGCACGGCCGGGTGACGGCGTGGAACGCGGGCGCCGAGCGCCTCACGGGCTGGTCCGAGGTGGAGCTCGCCGGACGCGACGCGGACCGCATCTACCCGGTGGACGAGGTGGCCGCGGGCGTACCCCGCGCGCACCGTGAGCGGGCCGCGCGCGAGGGGCGCCTGCTGGCGGAGGGCTGGCGGGTGCGCCGCGACGGCAGCCGCTTCTGGGCGGAGACGCTGCTCACCGCGCTGTACGACGCGCACGGGCGCCTGCGCGGCTTCGTGAAGGTGACACGCGACATCACCGAGCGCCGCCGGATGGAGCGGGCCCAGGCGCTCTTCGCGGAAGCCGGCCGCGTGCTCCAGCCGCTGTCGGGCGCGCGCGAAGTGGGCGAGGCCCTCACCCGGCTGTGCGTGCCCGAGGTGGCCGACGCCTGCATCCTCTTCCTCTCCTCCGAGGACGGCACGGTGCGTCCGCACGCGGTGGCCTGCGAGGACATCGCCGCCACCCACCGCATGTGGGAGCCGCTGCTGCGCTGTCCGGAGGATGACGAGGTGGGCCCCTCCCGCGTGGTGCGCACGGGCCGCAGCGAGCTGCTCCCGGAGCTGGACGGCGCCCGACTCCCGCCGGCGCTGGAAGGCAGCGCACACGGCGAGCTGCTGTGCGCGCTGGGCGTGACGTCCGCCCTCACGGTGCCGCTGGCGGTGGGCTCCCGCGTGCTGGGCGCGCTGTGCCTGCTGTCCACCGGCACGCACCGCCGCTTCGGCCAGGTGGACCGGGCCTTCATGGAGGAGCTGGCGGCGCGCGCCGCGCTCGCGCTCGACAACGCCCGGCTGCTGGGGCAGGCGCAGGACGCGCTGGAGCTCATCGGCATCGCCGCGCATGACCTGGGCAACCCACTCAGCTCGCTCCAGCTACGGCTGCGGCGCCTGTCCATGCAGAGCGCCGGCACCTCCGACACGCGGCTGCGCGACGGCCTGGCCGGAGCCGAGGGCGAAACGCGGCGCCTGGGCCGGCTGGTGCACAACCTCCTGGACCTGTCCCGCCTGTCAGCGGGCCGCATGGTGCTGGACACGGAGCCGCTGGACCTGGCGCACCTGGTGCGCGAGGTGGTGGAGCGCCACCGCGACCAGGCCAGCGCCGCGGGCTGCGCCCTCAGCATCCGCGTGGAGGAAGGCGCCACCGGCCAGTGGGACCGGCAGCGCCTGGACCGCGTCGTCACCAACCTGCTGAGCAACGCCCTCAAGTTCGGCCGCGGCCACCCCGTGGAGCTTCGCGTCCAGGCCGACACCCGCTGCGTCCGCCTGGCCATCCGGGACGGCGGCATCGGCATTGGCGTGGAAGCACAGCAGCGCCTGTTCCGCCGATTTCAGCGCGTCCATGCCGGCGGGCAGCACCCCGGCACCGGCCTGGGGCTCTACATCGTCCGCCAGCTCGTCGAGGCCCACGGGGGCACCATTCACGTCCAGAGCCGAACCGGGGAAGGTTCGGAATTCACGATTGAGCTTCCACGCAGGACAAACAAGGAATCCTGCTCAGTGAATGAAGTGCAGGTATGACCTTGTGGGTGAGGCAGCCCTGCGGGGCAGGCATTCATCTCCTTGAAAACACAGCAGGTTTGACCCCAGGCGGATTGTTTTCCCAGAAGTTGAACAAATCTGTTCGTTGCAGATAATCTTCGTACGGCTAAAAAGACCTGAACCGGGGAAACCCGGAAACGGGAGAGGCCCGGCCCACACCGCCCCACAGGCGACGGGTAACACGGCCCACTGGCCCCAGACGCCATGGCGGCGTCGGCTTTTACACGTACGAGGAGTTGCACCATGGGTGGACTTGGAGCCCCCCGGGCCCTGCTCGCGTCGCTCGCAGGGCTGATGCTCGCCTGCGGCGGACAGGACACCCCGGACGCAGCCTCGCTGGACACGCAGGCGCCGGACGCGGTCTCGCTGGAGACACGCGCACTGGAGACACGCTCGCTGGACACGGGGTCCGCGGAGAAGACGCTGCTGGACGCGGATCCCCAGTCGCTGCTCGGTGGCTGGCCCTGGCCCGGCAACAAGACGCCCGCGGTGGCGCTGGCGCTCGAGGTGAAGAACGGCGTGGGACAGCCGCTGCGCGTGCGCGAGGGCTCCACCTTCTTCATCAACCAGATTGATATCCGCACCTTCGTCACGTCCACCAAGGACGAGGGCCTGCGCAACCTCATCGCCCAGAGCGACTTCGGCGGCCTGGGCTGGTGGGGCGTGCGTCAGGTGGACCAGGAGTCCATCGGCGCCCCGGGGCCCTACACCCGCCGCCGCTTCTTCCGGAACGCGGCGTGGATGGACCTGCCCAGCCACTTCATCGTGGAGCCGGTGGACTCGCGCGGCCGGCTCACCGGCGTCCCCATCCTGCTCAACGCGGGCACCGAGCATCAGCGCCGTGCGGGCATGGATGACTTCTTCATCCGCCGCTTCCGCGGCATCCAGACGGCCTCCGGCTGCGCCACGCCCGACGACTGCTCGGCCTCCACCCAGTTCGAGGAAGAGGCCATCCTGGAGCTGCGCAACGCGTACGAGCACGCCCAGCGTCAGACGCTCACGCTGCGCTCCGACACCCGCACGCTGCGCCTGCGCTGGAGCCTGCGTCCGGCCGCGCCCTACGAAATCCCGGTCGAGCAGGTGCGCGACGCGCGCTACACCTACGGCTTCCGCATTGGCGTGGAGGCCCTCACCCCGCCTCGCCCGGACGGCACCTATGCCCCCGGCACGGAAATCAGCTTCCAGCTCACCCTGCGGGACGGTGCGGGCAACCGGCTCCACGACAAGGGATACCTGCCGCCCTACAACGAAGTGGCCCCCGACGGCACCGAATCCGGGCTGCAGTACTACCGGGCCTTCTTCGACGCGACGACCACCTACTACCGGCGCAAGCACCGCGAGCGGATGCTGATGACGCAAATCATCGGGCCGGCGCAGAACATCCAGCCCATCCGCTCCATCGTCGCGCTGGAGGCGTTCCTGGACCCCGAAGTGGACGAGCAGGTGGTCGCCACGCCCGAGCGCGACGGCGTCTTCTCACAGTTCGCCACCCTGCCCTTCGCCAACGTCC
Source organism: Myxococcus sp. AB036A (assembly GCF_006547355.1). NCBI lineage: Bacteria > Pseudomonadati > Myxococcota > Myxococcia > Myxococcales > Myxococcaceae > Myxococcus > Myxococcus sp. AB036A. The sequence continues at coordinate 11,918 of NZ_VHLC01000066.1, forward strand.
TCTTCGGCGGCGCGTTCATCGACCCGAACCTCTGGAACCAACCCAACACGGACACCTGGCAGTTCAAGCTGCCGGACAACGCAGCCCCCGGCACCTACCTGGTGACGGTGAAGGGCCGCCGCGTGTACCTGGGCGAGGACCTCCCCGGGTCGACGACCATTGAAATCCAGGTGGGGACCCCGCAGCGCACCCAGCCCAAGCACACCACCGGCCCCTGCACCTCCTGCCACAGCAAGGGCGGTGAGCTGGGCGTGGTGCTGCACGCCAACGACAACCGCGCCGCGTGCGCCGGGTGCCACGCCCCGCTCGCCTTCGAGCTGGAGGGCCCCATCTTCGTGCGCACCCACTTCATCCACTCGCGGTCCAACCGCTTTGACGCACCGCTCCAACAGTGCTCGTCATGCCACCTGACGAAGGAGAGCATCCAGCGCACCAGCAAGGCCGCCTGCCTGTCCTGCCATAAGAGCTATCCTGACAGTCACGTGGCACAATTCGGCCCCATCGAGAGCATGTATGTGGGGGGCGGCGCCGAGTCTTTCCAGCAGTGCACCGGCGCCTGTCATACTCGGCACCCCGGCAGCGGCCTCTAACCCCCGCTCGCGCACCTCGGAGTTCCTCCATGGCTCAGGTCAAGATGCAGACGGCTCGCACCACGCTGAGGGAGCCAGATGCCGCCGCGGAGGACCTCCTGAGTCAACTGGGCAGCGACACGCCCCGCCTGGTGACGATGTTCGCCTCGCGGGAGCGTGACCAGCTCGCGCTCAACCGCGCCGTGCGTCAGCGGCTTCCGGCGGACACGCGCCTGATTGGCGCCACCACCGCGGGCGAGCTGGACAACACCGGCATCCACGAGGGCAGCGTGGTGATGAGCGCCCTCTTCGGTGACTTCGAGGTGGGCCTGGGCCTGGGCACCGGCCTGTCCGTGGACGCCATCAGCGCGGGCGCGGCCGCCATCAAGCGCGCGTGCGAGGACCTGGGCGTGCGGCAGCAGGACCTGGACCCGCGCCGGTTCGTCGGCCTCGTGATTGACGACGGCTTCCGCTACAAGAAGGAAGAGCTGCTGCTCGGCATCCTGGAGAAGTGCCAGACGCTGGTGCTGGTGGGCGGCGGCGCCAGCGACGCCAACCGCGACCCGGCCAAGCAGTCCGCCATGGTCCACGTGGATGGCGAGGTCGCCACCGACGCGGTGCTGGTGGCGCTCTTCAAGACGAGCGCGCCCTGGGCCGCGCTCCGCTCCCACTGGTACGTGCCCACCGGTGAGAAGCTCACCATCACCAAGGTGGATGAGAGCCACACCCGCGCGCTCGAAATCGACGGGCACCCGGCGGCCAAACGCTACGCGGAAATCCTGGGCGTGGGCGTGGAGGAGCTGGAGTTCGGCACGCCCCGGGGCTTCGCCGTGCGCCCCACCGCGCTGCGCGTGGGCCGGGAGTACTTCATCCGCGCCGCCTGGAGCCCGCAGGAGGATGGCTCCATCCTCTTCGCCAACCTGCTGGAGGAAGGCACCGAGCTGGAGCTGATGAAGCTGGGGGACATGGCCGGCATGACGCGCAGCTTCTTCACCGACGAGGTACCCCGCAGGGTCCAGAACCCCCAGGCCGCCCTGCTTTTTCACTGTGGTGGACGCATGTGGTACGCCAGCGCCACCAACACCGCGCAGCAACTGGCGGAAACGCTGAAGGCCGCGCCAACCGCCGCTGGGATGAACGTGCACTTCGAAATCTATTCGGGGTTCCACATCAACACCACGCTGACCGCGCTGGTCTTCGGGGCGAACTGAGCCATGGCCTCCTCGCAGCCTCCCTCTGACTCTCCGGCGGACAATGCATCGCTCCTGCTCGTGGCCAGCGAGCGTGAGTGCCAACGCGTGGAGGAAGCCCTCCAGCACGCGGGCGTGGCGGTGGTGACGGAGCGCGCCACCACGGCGGCCGCGGCGGAGGCCGCGCTGTCACGCACGTGGGGCCTGGTGCTGTGCGGCTCGGAAGTCCCCGACATGGGCTTCGCCGAGGTCCAGGCGCTGTGGAGCAAGCACGGCAAGGAGCTGCCCTTCGTGGTGCTGTCGCGCGACTGGTGCGAGGCCACGCTGGAGGCCAGCGTGCGCGCCGGAGCGCTCGACTACATCACCGAGGACCGCTTCAGCCGCCTGGCGCCCGTGGTGCAGCGCGAGCTGCGGATGACGGCGGACCGCCGCCGCCACACCGCCACCGCGGTGCAGTTGGAGCGCACCAACTACCTGATGGAGAACATCATCGACGCGATTCCGTTCGTCCTCTTCGTGAAGGACGCACAGACGCGCCGGTTGGTGGTGGCGAACAAGACGTTCGCGGACGCCTTCCGCGTCACCAAGGAATGGCTGCTGGGGAAGCTGGACCACGACTACTTCCCCAAGGAGCAGGCCGAGTCGTTCATCGCCATCGACACGGAGATTCTCGAAACCAAGCAGATGAAGTCCTTCGAGGAGGTGGCCCGCGCCGACGGCGTGGACCGCATCTTCGCCACGCGCAAGCTGCCCCTGCTCGACGAGCACGGCGTGGCCCGCTACGTGATGGGCGTCACCGAGGACATCACCGAGCGCAAGCATCACGAAGAGATGCTGCGCGCGTCCAAGGCGGAGCTGGAGGCGGCCAACAAGCAGCTCGCCGCCAGCCTGGAGGAAATCAAGCGCACCCGCGCCGTGTCCGCCCGCTCGCTGGCGTCCTACCAGCAGCGCGCGCTGCAGATGGAAATCATCCGTCAGCAGAACGAGGACCTGGACCGGCTGGCCCAGGAGCTGGCGGTGGCCAAGCGCAACGAGGAGGAGCGCGCCCGGGAAGCCGAAGCCGCCGCCCGCCTCAAGAGCGAGTTCCTGGCCAACTTCAGCCACGAAATCCGCACCCCGCTCAACGGCATCATCGGCTACTGCGACCTGCTGATGCGCGAGGAGGGCCAACGGCTGACGGCGCACGGCCGCCGCGACCTCAACGTCGTGAAGACGAACGCCAAGACGCTGCTGGCGCTCATCAACGACATCCTGGACCTGTCCAAGATTGAGTCCGGCCGCGTGGAGGTCGTCACCGAGCAGGTGGACGTGCAGGAGCTGGCCGAGGAGTGCCTGGCCACGGTGAAGGAGTACCTCAAGGGCAAGGACGTGGCCCTCACCACCAACATCGACCCGTCCGCCCGCATGCTCCGCTCGGACGCGCTGAAGCTGCGGCAGATCATGCTCAACCTGCTCAGCAACGCCGCCAAGTTCACCGACGCGGGCGAGGTGGCGCTGAGCCTGGTGCCCGCGGGCAGCGAAGTCATCATGACGGTGGAGGACACCGGCGTCGGAATCCCCTCCGACGAGCTGCCCTTCATCTTCGAGAAGTTCCGCCAGGTGGACGGCTCCACCACGCGCAAGGTGGGCGGCACCGGCCTGGGGCTGGCCATCGTCCGCGAGCTGTCCCGCGTGCTGGGCGGCAATGTCACCGTGACGTCCACGCTGGGCCGCGGCACCACCTTCACGGTGCGCCTGCCCACCACGCTGGAGACGCCGGACAACGGCGGCGGGCCGCACCTGGAGCGCGGCGTGCCCGTGTCGGAAGTGGCCCAGCACGTGGGCACCATGGCCCAGCCGGGCAGCACGGTGCTGGTGGTGGACGACGACCCGCTCATCCAGCAGCTGGTGGCCGGACAACTGGAGCCCGCGGGCTTCAAGGTGGTGGTGGCCGAGGACGGCATCGCGGCCCTCAAGCGGGCCCGCGAGCTGCGGCCCCAGGCCATCCTCCTGGACATCCACCTGCCCAAGCTGGACGGCTGGTCGGTGCTCAGCCAGCTCAAGAGCGAGCCCTCGCTGGCCGGCATCCCCGTCATCCTCATCTCCGTGGAGGAGCAGCGCGCGCGCGGCTTCTCCCTGGGCGCGTGCGAGTACTTGGTCAAGCCGGTGGAGCCGGACCGCTTGGTGGAGGTGGTGCAGCGCAGCCTCCATCAGTCCTCCGGCACCTCCACCAGCGTGGGTGAGGTGCTGGTGGTGGACGACGACTCGGCCACCCGCGAGCTGGTCAGCCGCAACCTGCGCCGCGCCGGCTTCTCCACCTCCGAGGCCCGCAGCGGCGAGGACGCCCTGCTCAAGGCGCGCGTGTCCCCGCCCGCCCTGGTGGTGCTGGATTTGATGATGCCCAACCTGGACGGCTTCGAGGTCCTGCGCCGGCTGCGCGCGGAGAAGCTCCAGGTGCCCGTGGTGGTGCTCACCGGCAAGACGCTCTCCGCGGAGGAAGAGGCCCTCTTGCGTGACGGATTCGCCGGCTTCGTGAAGAAGGGCGGCCACGCGCTGGAGGATGTCATCGCCCAGGCCAAGGGCCTGCTGCTGTCCCAGCGCGCCGCCAGCGCCGGCAAGCTGGCCCGCATCCTCTATGTGGAGGACAGCGCGCAGAACCGCGACATCGTCCGCCGCTACCTCAACGGCCACTTCGAAGTCATCGAAGCGGAGGACGGCGAGCACGGCTTGGAGCGCGCCATCCGCGACGCCCCGGACCTCATCCTGATGGACCTGTCGCTTCCCCGCCTGGACGGCTGGGAAGTCACCCGCAGGTTGCGAGCCCTACCCGCCGCGGCCAATGTACCCGTCATCGCGGTGACGGCACACGCGGGGCGGGAGTACCAGGACAAGGCGCACGCGGCCGGTTGCACCGCGTACCTCACCAAGCCCCTTGATCGTGACCAGTTGCTCGAGATGATTCGAAAGCATCTAGGGAGAACCCATGTCTGAAGAAAAAGCGCGCGTCCTGGTGGTGGACGACGACCCGGACCTGCTCGACCTCGTACAGCGCTCGCTGAGCGCCTACGGCTTCGAGGTGCTCACGCACACCTCCGCGCTGGGTGTCTCCAACCTCGTCCGCTCGGTGGAGCCGGACTTCGTCCTCATCGACGTGAACTTCCCCGCGCTCAAGGGCGACAAGGTCGTCAACCTGGCGCGCCAGTACGCGCTGCCGAAGACGAAGTTCATCCTCTATTCAGCATCCGACGAATCGAAGCTGCGCTCACTGGCGCTCGCGTCCGGTGCGGACGGATATATCTCTAAAAGCGTGCAGGGCGAGGAGCTGGCACAGCGCCTGCGCGCCTTCCACCTGAAGCCCCGGCCGCCCACCCCGACGCCCGCTCCCACCACCTGAACGCCGGATGACATGCCCGCGGGTCCCGTTGGGACGGGGCCCGCGATTCCACACCTTCCGAGCTCCCCCTACTCAGGAGGGCCGTATGAGCGCGTCCATCGATTACAGTCACGCCGAAAAACTACGACTCGAACTGGCAGAGCCTCTCTTCAACCCCCTCTTGAAGAAGTGGGTGGGCAAGGGCGAGCTCGATTACGAGGTCTACCTCAAGACACCCACGCTGCTGTCGCTGCAGGCGCCGGACGGCGAGCGCGTCGCCCACGACGAGCTGATGTTCCAGGTGGTGCACCAGGCGCAGGAGCTCTGGCTGAAGCTGGCCTCGCGCGAGGCGGTGGAAGTCGTGGCGGAGCTGGACCGGGACGCGCTGTGGGCCGCCTCGTCGCGGCTGGAGCGCATCTGCCGGGTGCTCCAGGCGGTGAAGCAGGAGCTGGCCATCCTGGAGACGATGACGCCGGACACCTACCAGGTCATCCGGCGCAGCCTGGGCAACGGCAGCGGCCAGGAGTCCCCCGGCTACAACATGCTGCGGCGGGTGGCGCTGGGGCTGGAAGGCGCCCTGGACCGGCTGCTCGCGCGGCGCGGGCTGGCGCTGGCGTCCGTGTACACCTCGGGTGGCCCGGACGACTTGAAGCGAATCTGCGAGCAGTTGGTGGACATGGACGAGGCCTTCCAGGGCTGGCTCCATGCCCACTTCCAGTTGGTGCGCCGCACCATTGGCGTGGACCGCACCGTGAAGGCCCTGGACGGCCTGCCCACGCAGGTGCTCGCGGGGCGGATGATGCTGCCGCTGTTCCGCCAGCTCTGGGACGTGCGGCTGGAGCTGACGTCCGGGTGGCAGCGCGAGGGCGGCATCGCCCCGGGTGCCAACCGGGCCCCTCCCGGCGGCGGCTGCCCCATGGCGCACGCCGCCAGGATGCAGGTGGAACAGCCATGAAGGGGGAGGCCACGGCCCTGGCTTCCACCCCTCGCGCACTGCTCCACCTGCTGTACAACGGCGCCCGCGCCGTGGACGTCCTGGAGGCCTCCCTGGACCTGGGACTGCTGGACGCCCTGGAGCCGGGCCCCGTCACCCTGGGAGAGCTGGCGGCGCGGCACCGGCTGGTGCCCGCGCGGCTCTACAAGCTGCTCGACTGCCTGGAGAGCCTGGGGCTGGTGCGGCGCGAGCAGCCCACCGACGCGCTGGAGTCCGCGCGCTACCAGGCCGTCCCGGGCCTGCGCGCCGCCGCCCAGGCCGTGCTGGGCCCACAGTCCCTGGAGAAGGACCGGGAGCGCTACGCCTGGCATGAGCTGCACGGGCGGCTTCCGCAGGTGCTGCGCGGTGAGCGCTCCATGCCCCCCGCCGCCTTCGACTGGCCTCCGCGCACCGCCGAGCAGGTGGCGGGCTTCGAGGCCAGCATGGCCGCGGGCCTGCCCCCCATCCTGGAGACGTTCCGCGCCCACCGCGACCGGCTCTGGGAGCGCGGCGGCCGCGTGCTCGACGTGGGCGGGGGCGACGGCACGCTGGCCGCTCACCTGGCGAGCGAGCACCCGGGCCTTCACGTGGACGTGTTCAACCTGCCCGCCACCGAGCCGCTGGTGGCGCGCACCCGCGAGCGCTTTGGACTCTCCCCCGAGCGCCTGGGCTTCCAGGGCGGAGACTTCCTCCGGGAGCCGCTGCCCGGCGGCTACGACACGCTCTGCTTCGTGCGGGTGCTGCATGACTGGCCCGCGGACACGGCGCGCGCGCTGCTCGTGGCCGCGCGCGACGCGCTCCCGCCCGGTGGCCGCGTCCTCATCTGCGAGGAGTTCCGCACCCCGGAGCGGCTGGCGGCCCAGTTCTTCTGGTCCTACTTCCTCATGGGCGTGGACACCTGCGTGAGCCGCCTGCGCGAGGTGGAGCACTACCTGCGCGTCCTGGACGAGACGGGTTTCAAGGACGCCGAAGTCCTGCCCGGCCCCTTCGAGCTCATCCTGGCCCACCGGTAAAAACGACAGGACCCCACAGGTGGGGTCACCTGCTTGTCCGCCACGTGTCACCGGCCCCACCGCACCGCGCCAGAGAAGCGCTGGTAGAATGGGAACACCCCGTGTCCGGTGAAACCCTGGCACGGCATCTGCAATCTTCCAGTCCGTAGCGCGTGTAGCACGGCAGCGACGCAGTCCGACGAAGAGGAGGGACTCCGCATGAAGAAGCAGGGTTCACGCAGGTCGGATGAAGGCTCGGAGAAGGCGGTCCGCGGGCTGGTGACCCAGCCGCAAGGCACGGGAGGCTGGACGCCGCCCGCCGCGGACGGAGAGGTCCGCATCCCCGTGGAGGAAGGGGTGGAACTGAGGGGCCTGCTCCAGGTCCCTCCGGGCGCCACCGGCGTGGTGGTGATGGTCCGGGGCCACGGCAGCAGCCGCCGCGGCGCCATGGACCAGGAAGTCGCCCGGCTGCTGCAGAACGAGGGGCTGGCCACCCTGGCGGTGGACCTGCTGACGGCGGCGGAAGAGGAGGCCTGCCGCGAGCGGGACCTGCGCTTCAACCTGGGCCTCTTCGGCGGACGCCTGGCGGGCGTGGCGCGCTGGCTGCGGCGCGCGCCTCGCACCAGCGCCCTGCGCATCGGCTACTTCGGGGCGTACACGGGCGCGGCCGCGGCCCTGGCCGCCGCGGCGATGCGGCCGGAGGCGGTGGACGCGGTGGTGTGCCGGGGCGGACGCCTGGCGCAGCCGGGGGCGGCGCTGGCCCGGGTGCGCGCGCCCACCCTGCTCATCGTCGGCGCCGAGGACACGTCCGCGCAGGAGCCCCACCGCCGCACCTACGCCGCGCTGACGACGGAGAAGCGCCTGGAGGTCATCCCCGGCGCCACGCACCGCTTCGAGGAGCCCGGCACGCTGACGCAGATGGTGGACCTGGCGTGCATCTGGTTCCTCCAGCACCTGGGCGCGCCGCGCTGGGATTCCCTGCCCGCGCCGCGCGCCGCCGGGAGCTGAAGCACCGGCTTTCCACACGGTGGGCCAGGGCAGCCAGCAGCGCTGCCCTGGCCCCCAGCGGACGCCCTGGCGTGGGGGGGAAGGCGCGAGCGCGCCTGACGCCCAGGCACCTCGACGGTGCCACCAGTCGTGGCGCGCTCCCAGTGGCCAGCGGTCTGACGCGCAAGCCCTCCGGGCTCAGAGGCTTGCCGGGCGCTGCACACCCAACTGGCACCCGAGGACCGCCAGCTGCGTGCGGTTCTCCGAGCCCACCTTCTTGTAGATGGCGGTGATGTGCGCCTTCACCGTGCGCTCGGTGATGCCCAGGCGTGCGGCGATCCGCAGGTTGTCCGCGCCCGCGGCGATGTAGCCCAGCACCTCGCGCTCACGCGGCGTCAGCCGGTCCAGCTCGCCCCGAGGCGACGCCTCCGGCCGCGGCCACGCCAGCCCCGCGGGCAGCAGCCGCTCGCCACGCACCACCCGCTCCACCGCCTCCACCACCTCCGCGCAGCCCACGTTCTGCTTCCACAGGTAGCCGGCCGCGCCCGCCTGGAGGCATTGCTCCACCACCTCCGCCTCGCGGTGGCCCGACAGCACCAGCGGCTTCACCGCCGGGAAGAAGTCATGCAGACACTGGAGCGCCGACATCCCGCTGGCGGACGCCTCCCACCCCGGCAGCTCCAGGCGCAGGTCCACCAGCGCGACATGGGGCAGCGTCTCGCGCACGCGCGCGAAGAACGGCGCGGGCTCCCCGAAGTCCGCCACCACGTCCATGCCCGCGCCTTCCAGCACAGCCACCAGGGCCTCCCGGAAGACCTGCTGGTCCTCCAGGATGGCCACCCGGATGCGTTCCGATTCCATGGCCCTTCCACCCTCCCCTGTTCGCCCCCTGCGATTCAACCCCGCTAAGGGGATTCCCTCATGTGGGGGGCGACAGGGAATGACGTCTGGAGGATACTTCCCCCGTCAGGAAACACCCGCAGTGCCATCCGCACGCTGAAGGGGGAAGCCATGCCGGAGACGAAGATTCGCGTCCTCATCGTGGACGATGACCAGGACCAGCTCTCCCTCGTGGAGCGCACCCTCTCCGCCTTCGGCTTCGACGTCCGCACCCACCGCTCCTCCCTGGGCGTGTCCAACCTGGTGCGCACCACCCAGCCGGACCTGGTGCTGCTGGACGTGAACATCCCCGCGCTCAGCGGCGACAAGGTGCTCACGCTCGCGCGCGGTCAGGCGCCCAAGGGCACGAAGTTCATCCTCTACTCCGCGTCGGACGAATCCCAGCTGCGCGCCCTGGCGCGCGCCTCGGGCGCGGACGGCTACATCTGCAAGAGCGTGCAGGGCGAGGAGCTGGCCCAGCGGCTGGAAGCGCTCCACCTCAAGCCCGCGGCTTCGGAAGCCGTACAGGCCGCGCGTTAGCGCGGCGCCGGCCTCACGCGGGCAGGTCCGTCACTTCCAGGAAGACCGCGCGGAAGTCCCCCCGCGCGCCGATGAGCCTCAGGTTCTGCGCCAGCCCGCCGGTGGAGCGGAAGAACATCATCGCCTCCGGTGGCGGCCTGATTTTCAGGAAGCGCGGCGCGTTGCGCGAGAAGTGGTGGCGCATGTCGCGGTTGATTTCGCAGACCGCGTAGTCGTAGTCCGGCAGGCGCATGGGCCGCCCGGCGATGCGCAGCACCTCGGTGATGAGGTCCTCGGCCTCCTCGTCCGGAAGCTCCACGGTGAAGCCCACCTCCCGGCTCAGGCTCAGGATGTCCAACGGCTCCATGCGCATCGTCTGCCGGAGCATGCGCTGGTTGACGTCCACGAAGCGCGGGGAGAAGCGCTTGATGGAGCCGAAGTCCAGCAAGCCCAGCCGCCCGTCCGGCATCACCATGAAGTTGCCCGGGTGCGGGTCCGCGTGGATTTCGCCCGCGCCGAAGAAGGGCCCGTAGGTGGCGAGGATGAGCTGGCGCGCCACGCGGAAGCGCGCCTCGTTGGAGGGATTCGTCGGCAGCCAGTCCTTGAGGGTGAGCCCCTCCAGCAGCTCCAGCGTCAGCACCCGCTTCGCGCTGTGGCTGGAGATGACGGCGGGCACACACAGCTCCGGCAGCTTCGCCACGCTGCGCGCGAAGCCCTCGGCCAGCTCGGCCTCGCGGCGGTAGTCCAGCTCCAGCAGCATCTCGTCGCGGAACTCCTGGAAGTAGGCGCCTGCATCGGACACGCGCAGCACCGTCGACGCCGTCTTCGCCACGATGCCCAGGTTCGCCATGTCGTTGGCCAGGGACACGTCGATGCCGGGGTATTGCACCTTCACCGCCACCGCCCGGCCGTCCTCCAGCACCGCGCGGTGCACCTGCCCCAGCGACGCGGCCGCCAACGGCTCCTCGCTGAACTCGCGGAAGAGCGACTCCGGCGGCGCGCCCAGCTCCGCCTCGACCACGCGCGACACCTGCGCGTAGGACATGGAGGGCGCCTGGTTCTGCAGCCGCGCCAGCACCTGCCGCACCTCGGGGGTGAGCAGGTCCGGATCCATGGAGATGGCCTGTCCCATCTTCATGGCGGCCCCCTTGAGCTCGCCCAGGGTGGAGACCAGCTTCTCCGCGGCCTCCTTGCTGAGCAGGTCGGGCGTGCTCCCGGACAGGCGCTTCGCGCCGCTCTTGAGCACATCCGTGCCCACCTGCACGGAGAGGCCTGCCAGCTTGCGCAGGCGGTTGAAGCGGCCCTGGGGAGGAAGCGTGTCGTCGGGGTCGGAGGCCATGGGAACTGAAGTGGATTAACGAGGAGGGCCCCGCCAGACGCAAGGCATGACGCCCCGCCGAGACAGCCAGGCCGCCCTACCTGGAGGCGGGCGCTGCCCCCGGCGGCCCCCGGAGCGTGTACCAACTGTGAAGCCGCTCCAGCTCCAGGGCCTCTGGAGGCGCCACGCCGCCGTCGAGCGCCACCGACGCCTGCAAGGCCGCGCGCAGCTCGGCCGCACTGGCATAACGGTCCCCCGGGCGGCGCGCCATGGCCTTGAGCAGCACGCGTGACAGCGCCGACGGGGTGCCCGCCGGCAGCGGTGGCACCTCCCGAGCGTGGCCAGGAGGCGGCTCCTCCGCCGCGTGCCCGCGCGAGGACAGCCGGCCCGAGACGAGCAGCGCGCCCAGCACGCCCACGGCGAAGAGGTCCGCGGCCACCGGCGGGTCGGCGGCGCCGTCGGAGGGAGGGAGCAACCCGGCGATGCCGAAGTCCAGCAGCTTCACGTGCTGGCGGCCATTCGCATCGGGGATGAGGAAGATGCTGGTGGGATTGAGGCTGCCGTGGGCGATGCCGTGCGCATGCGCGGCGCCCAGCGCGTCACACACCTGGGTGAGCAGGTCCACCACCAGCGCGGACGCCAGCGGCCCGTTCGCGAAGGCGGTCAGGCTCTGTCCCTCCAGGTACTCCCGGACGAGGTAGGGACGCCCGTCGCGAATGCCCAGGTCGTAGAGCGAGACGATGTGCGCGTGCTGGATGAGCGTCAGCGTGCGCGCCGCCTGAAGGAACCGAGCGACCTGCGCCGGGTCCTGCGTCGCGTGCGTGTGAAGCACCTGGATGGCCACGCGCTTCTGGATGAGCGCGTGCTCCGCGAGCAGCACGACGCCCAGGCTCCCCCGGCCCAGCTCGCGCAGCAGCCGGAAGTGGCCCACCTGCTGTCCCACCAGCGAGGCCGCCGAGGACGGGAGCGGGGCCTCCCTCGCGGGCGGCACCAGGAAGGATGGCGGACACCCCATGGACACACGACGCGCGCCCGCCCGGGCCGGACACTCGCAGACCTCCCCGTGCGCGGGGACACAGCCACACGGGGACCGGAAGGTCTGGGTGAACACGGGAACGGAGGTGGTGACGTCTGACCGGGACATGATGCCAACGTCCTTCGCGCGACAGGCGCCCCGCTCCGGCCAGCAGCCAGTGGGCCCACGCACGAGCCAGCGCGAAATGGGTTTCGGAAGAGGTGCCAGCGCCCGTTCGGAACGCGCGTCCTGGCGCTCCGATGTCCCCCTCCTTGAGCTGAAACCCTAACGCCGTCACGGCGCGTTTCGCGACGCACTTCAGAGCGTGCGTCGAACGCGCAACGACCGCTCTGTTGGGCGGAGCACGCACGCCTCGCGGGACCTCCAGGGTGGACGTCGCGCCACCGTCTGGAGCCTCGGCAAGTGTGCTGCGCTCAACGCGCGTCCGCGCCCGTGAGCCGAGCGCGGCGGACCTCCCCGCCCAGGTGCGGGCGGGGAGGTGCGTTCATCCACGTCAGCCGATGACGGGATCGCAGGTGTTGTCCTCGCCGCACATCAGCCCCAGGCAGCACTCGGCGGCCTCACCACAGGCCTCGCCAATTGGGGCGCACACCGGAGCACCCGCGTCCGGCTCCTCGCCGCCCGTGCCCGCGTCCGGCTCCTCGCCGCCCGTGCCCGCGTCCGGCTCCTCGCCACTGCCGGCATCCGGCTCCTCGCCGCCGCCTTCGCAGGGGCCCAGCGTGTCTCCATGCCGCTCATGCGCCGGCCAGGCCGACGTGGACACCGAGATGGTGTGCGCGTTGGCGGGGTTGCCCGGGGGAATGTGGCAGATGGTGACCTTGCCCGGCGTGGCGTCATCGTCCCCGGGGTACGTCGGCTCGTCGCCGAAGCCAGGGCCTCCTTCGCCGGCCTTGCCGCCCAGCCCGCCGCTCTGAGGGGTCTGCGTGTCCGGCTCACCGTCCGACGGTGAACCGCCACAACCGCCCGCGAGCAGTGAGCACAGGGCCATCACCACCGCGGACGAGAAAACAGGCTTGAGGCTTCGCATCGGTATGCTCCAGGTACGGGTGTACGATTGCTGCCACCCACGCCGGGCCTCATCCACGACGACCTCAGCCACCACCTTGCACATGTCGACACCAGTCCGCGGGCAGGGGCGCGGCATCTGGAGTCACAAGCGCGGTTCGTCCAGGACTCGGCCCCCCGCGGATACAGCAACCACGGAGATTAGACTCGCCCACGGCCCCATCGGCCACGCCTTTGCGCACGCCCTCCCCGTGTTGACAGCACGACTGAAAACGTCCTGAATCAGCTCACGCTCTCAGCGCTGTATCGCGCGATGAGTCCCGTGCGCACGGCCTGTCGGTGTACCCGCGTGAAGAAGGCACACGCGAGCAGGATTTCCACCACGGCGAGACCAGCCCCCCACAGCAGCGTGGACACCTGGAACGCGCCCCCCGCCGCGAGCGTGCGCATGCCCTCGAACACGTACGAGGGTGGTAGCAGATGGGACACCGCCTGCATCCACGCGGGCAGCGTGGACAGCGGGTAGAACACGCCGGCGAAGGGCGACAGCAGCGCGGGGATGGGCCAGACGAACCACTCCGACGCCGGGCCCAGGCGCAGCACCAGCGCGCAGCCGAAGATGCCCAGCGCGATGCCGAACAGGAACAGCACCAGCAGGAAGGGCACGAAGAGCACGCCGTAGGCGGCGAAGGACAGGCCGAAGACGGTGCTGGCCAGCACCAGCATCACCAACAAGCCCAGGGTGCTGGTGGCGATGCTGGAGAGCACCAGCCCGCCCAGGTATTCGGAGATGGTGAGCGGGGACGCGAACATGTTGAGGAAGTTGCGCGACCACACGTCCTCGAAGAACACCATCGTCACGCCCTGCATGACGCGGATGAAGAAGTCCCACAGCAGGACGGCGCCCAGCAGCACCGGGACGAAGTTGTATTCCTGAGCGGTGACGGTGTTGAGGTAGCGACTCATGAAGCCCCACAGCACCATGTCGATGGCCACCCACGCGAAGAGTGGCAGGAAGCGCGCGAGGCTCCCTCGCAGGAGGTAGTAGTGGCGAAGCGCGACGGCGGCGGCCCGGTGCAGGTGCATGGTCAGCTCCGCTCCAGCGCGAGCGGCTCGCGCGCCACGGCGATGAAGAGCTCTTCCAGCGAGGCCTGGCCGTGCTCGCCGGGCAGCGTCCGCGGGTTGCCTTCCAGGAGCACCCGGCCGCGCGCCAGGAACAGCACCCGGTCGCAGACCTCCTCCACCTCGTACATGTTGTGGGACGTCCACAGCACGCCGCCGGTGTCCCGCGCGGCGAACTCGCGAATCCGGGCGCGGATGTCCCGGGCCGTCGCGGGGTCCAGCGACGCGGTGGGCTCGTCCAGGAGCAGCAGGTGCGGACGGTTGAGCATCGCCTTCGCCAGCGCCACGCGGGTCTGCTCTCCGGAGGACAGCACGCCGCACTTCACGTCGCGGTACTTCACCAGGTCGAACTGCTCCAGCAACTCTGTGATGCGCGCCCCCAGGGACTTCACTCCGTAGATGAGTCCGAAGACGCGCAGGTTCTGGTACACGGAGAGGTTGCCCGGCAGCGGCGAGTAGACGGCGGCGAAGTTCGTCAGCGCCAGCGCGGCGGAGCGCTGCGCCGCCAGGTCCAGGTCCTGGATGTGGATGGTGCCGGACGTGGGCTGCAGCACGCCGAGCACCATGTTGATGGTGGTCGTCTTCCCCGCGCCGTTGGGGCCCAGCAGCCCGACAATCTCTCCGCGTCCCACCTCGAAGGAGACACCCTCCACCGCGGCCTTGCCGCCGTACTCCTTCCGCAGCTTCGCCACCGACAACACCTTGGGCACGTCCGCCCTTCCCACGGTCACCATGGCGCGCATTGTGCCGTGGACCGGGGCAGGCGCACGGTGAAGATGGAACCCAGCCCGGGCCGGCTCTCCACCTCGATGCGGCCCCCCATGGCGTCCACGATTTGCCGGCTGATGTAGAGCCCCAGCCCCAGGCCGCCATAGTGCCGGTCGGACACCGCGCGCTCGAAGCGGCCGAACAGGCGCGGCAGGTCCTCCGCGGCGATGCCGATGCCCTCGTCACGCACCGACACCCGCACCATCTCCTCGCCCTCGAAGGCCGCCTCCACCAGGACAGGCCGGCCCGCGCCGTACTTGGCCGCGTTGGTGAGCAGGTTCACCAGCACCTGGTCCAGTCGCAGCGAATCCCACTTCCCCGGCAGCGGGCCCGGCACCTCCACCCGCACCGGACAGCCCGCCAGGGAGAACACCTCCTCCATGCGGTCCACCGCGTCGCGCACCGCCTGGCCCAGGTCCACGTCGGACGGCTCCAGCATCAGCCGCCCCAGCGAAATCCGGCTGACGTCCAGCAGGCTGTCCACCAGCGCGCTCAGCCGCTGCACCTGCCGCACGGCCGTGGCCAGCCGGGGCCGCACCTTGTCCCCTACGTCTCCGAGAGCGGCGCGGCCGATGAGGCCGTGCTGGAGCTTCAAGCTGGTGAGCGGCGTCTTCAGCTCATGGCTGGCCACGGAGAGGAACTCGTCGCGCAGACGCACCGCGGCCTGCGCGTCCCGGTACAGCGACGCGTTCTCCAGCGCCACCGCCACGCGCCGCGCCAGCTCCTCCGCCATGGCCACGTCGGCGGTGACCAGCCGGCGGCAGGGGGCCGCGGTGCCCAGCGTGATGACGCCCAGCGTGCGTCCCCGCATGCGCACCGCCACCGCGAGCAGCGAGTGTGGATTCAGCGCCTCCAGGAGCGCGCGGTGCTCGGGCCCCTGGCACATGCGGTCGCGCAGCTCCGGCCCCACCTCGGGCAGGAAGCGCGTCTCCCCCGACAGGAAGCACTCGCGCGCCGGATGCAGCGTGCCGTCCACCCAGGGAAGGGACAGCGAGGCCAGCACCGACCCGTCCCGCTCCGGCTCCCGGTGGGACGCGGCCACACCGCGCGGCACGCCGTCCGCCCCCATCAGCTCCACCAGGCAGTACGTGGCCACGTTTCGCGCGGCCACTCGCGCCAGGTGCTCCAGCGTCCACTCCACGTCGTCCAGGTGCTCGGCCAGCGCGCGGCTCGCCTCCAGCAGGAAGAAGAGCCGCTCCTCGGCTTCCTTGCCCGCCTCCAGCGCCAGGTGCAGCTTGCCGCCGCGCTCACGCAGCGCCTCGTACAGCGCCGCGCGCTCCAGCGCCTGCGCGCACTGCTGCGCCAGCGAGGACAGGAAGCCGCGCTCCTCCGCGAGGAACACCTGCGGCCCGTCCCACGCGAACAGCAGGAAGCCCCGGATGCGGTGCTCCACCTTCAAGGGCAGCACCGCCCAGGCCCCGGTCCCCACGCCCTGGACGAGGTCCCGCGCCCACTCGGGCACGGCGCGCGGCACCGCCGCGGGGTTGGAGAACCACTGCGGCTCCAACTGCTCCAGCGCCAAATCCACGCCGGGCACCTGGTCCGCCCACAGCCCTCGCAGGGTATCCAGCACCGCCGGCGCGTAGCCGAAGGAGCCCAGCACGTGCAGCCGGCCATCCTCCAGCATGCCGAGCACCGCGCCGCGCGCCGGGCCCGCGGGCCGCAGCTCCTCGCGCATCAGCGCTTCGGCCACGTCCTCGGCGGTGGCCGCGCGGGACAGGGCCGCGGTGACGGCCTGGAGGCGCTCGGTGCGCAGTTGCGCGCCGCGCGCCTCCGCGTACAGCAGCGCGTTGTCCAGGGACAGGCCGGCGCGCCGGGCCAGCTCCAACGCCAGCTCCAGGTCGGACGCGCCGGGCCCCTCGTCCGAGTCGCCCCGGACCAGCGACAGCGCGCCGAGCACGCGGCCTCGCGCCAGCAGCGGCACGATGAGGCCCGCCCGGATGCCCAGGCGCCGCGCCACCTCCAGTTGCGCCTCCGTGAGCACCACGCCCGGCAACAGCGCGTCCAGGACTTCGGGCAGGAGGGCGGCCTTGCCAGTGCGCAGCACCTCCGGGATGCCGCCCTCGGCCGTCAGGTCCAGGGGCTGAAGGCGTGCCAGCTCGTGCACCAGCGGCACCTGCTCCACCAGGCGGTGCGCCGCGGCCACCCGCTCCACCCGCCCGTCCGCCGTGAGCACGTCCACCGCGCACCAGTCCGCCAGCAGCGGCACGGCCAGCTCCGCCAGCCGCTGGAGCACCGTGCCCGAATCCAGGGACGACGACAGCAGCTCGCCCGCGCTGGCCAGGAACGCGAGGCGCTCCTCCGCGTCGTCACTGCCGCGCAAGCGGACGGCCTTCCCGGCCCCACCCACCTGGGACTCCAGCCCTCGCGGCGGACACACCACGTCCGATTCCGTGGAGACGGACCGCTCGGGTTCGCGCTCGTCCACGGACGCGGGCCGCGAGGCTGAAGAAGGGCGGCGCGACATGGGGTGTCGGAGATAATGACGCCCCTCCACCTGCGACAACGGTGCCTGGCCGCAGGTACGAGGCAACTGTCAGCCAGATGACCTGCCAGACAACGGCGCGGCCCTACCCGGGGCCGTGGCGGTTCGCGCGGTTCTTGTCCCAGATGGCGTAGAGGATGAGCAGGAAGGCGAAGAGCCGCACCACATAGATGTAGTGGCGCCGCTCGTCATCCGCGTCCAGCAGCGCCGCCACCACCGAGTTGCCCGCCAGCATCGTGAAGGCCAGCGCGAAGAAGGCGAAGAGCCGGTCCTTCGACTGGACCCAGAAGCGCAGGAAGAACAGCGCGCTCGCCAGCCACGCCATCGCCACCGCACCGTTGAGCATGGGCTTGAGCATCACGGCACCTCAGGACGCGTCCCAGATGAGGCCATAGAGCAGGACAGAAGCACTGGACAACGTCGCGATGGCACGCGGCATGTACAGGTCGATGGTGGCGGGCAGCAGCACCAGGTCCACGAAGAGGAGCACGTTGCTGACCACCAGGCCCACGAAGCACAGCCCACTCCACAGGAGCAGCCGCATGCCCGTGCGCTTGTAGGCCCGGAGCAGCAGCACCGCGCACGCCACGCTCGTCAACGCACACAGGATGTAGACTGCTTCAGCCATGGCCGTCCTTGTCCTTCTTCAGGATGAATGCCTCGGCAAAGCCTCGCACCTTGTCCAGCGGCCTCGAGAAGATGAACGTGATGACGCTGACGCGCTTCGCGCCATACACCGCCGCCAGCTCCGTCACCGCCTGCACATCCTCCGACGACTCAGGACTGTAGCGATACGACGGAGGTGAGGCACCATCGCTCACCAACATGCGTCGGCTCGTCAGGTCCTCCAGCCTGGAGGCAGCGGAAGCATCTGTAATGCGCAGTTCCAGACTCACCGCCGATGCCGTCCACTCCCTGTCCGCCCGCGCCCGAAGCAGGAGGAGCACCTCCAGCTTCTCCAGGGAGTCGATGTGCGTCGAGATGAAGCGCTGGACCCGCTGTGGGATTCCGGCGTCACTCACACGGCCACCTTGCCCATGTTATTTTGTGCGTCAACCATTTCTCGACCGGCGATGTTCAGCGCGCGGGCCGAGGAGGATTGCCCGCCTGGCTGCTCTCCTCCGCTGGCAAGGAGCCCTCCTCGCGCTCCTGTCCGGGGCTCCCGGTGCTCAAGCCCGGAAGGTTCCGCAGCACCTCGATGAGCCGAGTGAGCGGGCCTGTGTCCTCCCCCTGTGCCTCCAGTGTAGCGATGTGCTCCGTCAGCGGCAGGGGGAGCCAGTCGTGGCGAGCGGCGGCTCGAAGCGCCGTGACGTCCAAGAGGCCCAGCACCATGGTCTCCGGGCGTCCATGCATGCGAGGCAGCCGCTCGCTGGACGCGAGCACCGAACCGCGCTGGCCGCCCACGCTCCACTCCACGGGGAACGCCTGGAACACCTCACCGCGCGCGGCGCGCATCAGCGGCAGGTCTTCATCCGCGAGCAGCCGGCCATCCGCGCCGCGGAAGCATGCGTCCGCATGCAGCACGCGCGCCTCACGGTAGGCCAGACAGCCCCCCGCCAGCCCTTGCGCCGCCCGGTTGGCCAGCAGGGTGTGGCCGCTTTCCGGCTCCACCAACGCCAGCGGCATGGGGAGCGCGGCGATTGCCGCCTCCAGCCAGCGCTGCTGGTTTCGGTTGGTTTCTGAACGAAGCCGCTCGGCCTCCACGCGCCGCTGCGCCTCCAACAACTCCCGCGCGTGCTCGCGCTGCTGGGCCTCGCGCAGCGCCTCCGCCTGCCGCCGCACCAGCTCCGTCTTGCGGTACAGCTCCACGAAGACGCTCACCTTGGAGCGCAGGATGGTCGGCTCGAAGGGCTTGAGCAGGAAGTCCACCGCGCCCATGGCATAGCCGCGCAGCTCCGGATGGGGCCCGCGCGACAGCCCGGTGAGGAAGATGAGGGGCGTGCCGCGGCTGCGCTCTCGTTCGCGGATGAGCTGGGCCGTCTCGAAGCCGTCCATGTCCGGCATGACGACGTCCAGGAGGATGACGGCGAAGTCCTGCGTCAGCAGGTGTCGCAGCGCCTCGCGGCCGCTGCTCGCGGTGACCAGCCGCTGCCCCAGGGGTGCAAGCGTCGCCTCCAGCGCCAGCAGGTTCTCCGGCTGGTCATCCACCAGCAGCAGGCAGACGGGCTCCGCCGGAATCGCCGGCAGGCGCTCGCGCGTGGGCGCGCCGCTCAAGGCAGCACCTTGGAACGCGGCACATAGGCCAGCCGCGCGAGCCACCCTCCCACGGAACCCAACGTCAATTGCGCCATCTCTCCCTCCTCACCACCATCTCCGCCCGTCTGGAGCGGGCTCACCACGGCCACCCGGGCGCCTCTCGCATGGAGCACCTGCAAGCCCGCCCCCCCATCCTCGTGCCCCGCGAAGAGCAGCCCCGCGGCCCTGGGGCCATGGCTGTCCGCCGCAGATTCGAAGAGCGCGTCCAGGCCGGGCCGCTGCCCATGCTCGGGCGGCTCCACGGACAGGGACACGCAGCCCCGGTCCACCAGCAAGTGGTAGCCCGCGGGCGCCAGGTACACGGCGCCGGGCAGCAGCGGGTCCTTGTCGTCCGGCTCCACCACCGGCAGCGCGCAGCGGCGGCCCAGCGGCGCGGCCAGCGCGTCCAGAGGGCCCCGGTGCAGCGCCAACACCACCGGCACGGGCAGGTGCGGAGGCAACAGCGCCAGCACCGACTCCACGTCCGCCGCCGCGCTGCGCGGCGCCCCCACCACCAGCAGGCCCAAGGGATTCATGCCACCCTCCTGAAGATGCGACCGCAGTCCTCCAGCATCTCGTAGGCCCCCGCGTGCGGCGTGCGCGCCAGCGACTCCTTGCGCCCCAGGCACAAGAAGCCGAAGCGGGCGAGGCTCTCGAAGAGGAGGCCGTGGATGTGGTCGTGCAGTGCCCGGTTGAAGGTCAGCAACGTGTCCCGGCACACGATGACGTGGAACTCGTTGAACGAGCCATCCGTGGCCAGGTGGTGCTGGGTGAAGAAGATGCCGTCGCGCAGCCGGGGCTGGAGCAGCGCCCAGTTGCCGTCGCGCGTGTAGTAGTCGGAGAGCGCGCCCTTCCCTCCCGCCTCCAGGTAGCGCTGCGCGTCCTCCTGCGTGGGCAGCGGCAGCACGCCGGTGCGCGCGTCCGCCAGCAGCCCTTCACTCGCGTCGGACGCATACAGCCGGCACTTGCCCCACAGCCCTTCCTCGTGGAGGAGGATGGCCAGCGCGTATGTGTCCTCGCCGGTGCCACAGCCCGCGTGCCACACACGCACGGAGGGCCACGTGCGAAGCACCGGCACCACCCGGGTGCGGAAGTCGCGGAAGAAGGCGGCCTCCGCGAACAGGGCGGGCGGTGTGCAGGACAGCGTGCGCAGCAGCGCGTCCAGCGCCTCGGCGTCGTGCAGCACGCGGGCCTGGAGTGCGGAGAAGCTGTCCAGCCGCTCCTCGCGGAGGTGGTGCCGCAGCCGCCGCAAGAGCTGCGGCCGGGAGCGGTTGCGCAGGTCGAAGCCCCATTGCCGGGCCACGCCCTCCAGCAGCAGGTCCACCTCCAGCGCCTCCAGCTCCGCGCCGCGCGCGCCGGGCCCCGTCATCCGGAGACCTCCGTGCGCGAACCGCGCGGCGGCATGCCCCGCGGCGCATGCAGCCACACGCGCAGCAGGCTGAGCAGCTTCTCGATGTCCACCGGCTTGGTGATGTAGTCGGACGCACCGGCCTCCAGGCACTTCTCCCGGTCCCCCTTCATGGCCTTGGCGGTGAGGGCCAGGATGGGCAGATGGACGAAGCGCTCCATGCGACGGATGGCGCGCATGGCCTGGTAGCCGTCCATCTCCGGCATCATCACGTCCATCAGCACCAGCTCGATGTCGGCGTCCTTCTCCAGTTGGTCCAGGCCCTCGCGCGCGCTCTCCGCGAAGGCCACCTTCATGCCGTAGCGCTCCAGCACGGTGTTGAGGGCGAAGATGTTGCGCACGTCGTCGTCCACGACCAGCACCTTGCGGTTCACCAGCAAGGGATCCTTCTCGCGCGCCTTCTCCAGCATGCGGCGCTTGGGCTCGGTCAGCTCCGAGGGCGAGCGGTGGAGGAACAGGCTCGTCTCCTCCAGCAGCCGCTCCGGGCTCTGCGCGTCCTTCACCACAATGGCCTCGGCCACGCGCCGCAGCTCCGTCTCCTGGGCGCGCGTCAGCTCGCGGCCCGTATAGACGATGAGCGGCGGCCCACCCGCGCCGTGCGCCTCATGGATGCGGCGGATGAGCTCCGTTCCGGGCATGTCCGGTAAGCCCAGGTCCAGCACCATGCAGTCGAAGCGGCGCTCGGCCAGCGCGGCCAGGGCCTCCGCCGCGGTCCCCACCGCCACCGTCTGCACGTCATCACTGCCCAGAAGCTCCGTCAGCGTCTGGCGGTGGACGGGGTCGTCCTCCACCACGAGCAGCCCGCGGCCCTTGCGCTCCACGAAGCGCTTGAGGGACTCCAGCGCGGCCACCGCCGCCTCCGGGTCGGCCGCCGCGCGCAGGTGGCCAATGGCGCCCAGGTTGAGCGAGCGCTCGCGGTGGTCCTCCACCGACACCGTGTACACCGGCAGCGCGCGCGTGGACGCGTCGTGCTTCAGCCGGTCCAGCACCACCCAGCCCGCCATCTCCGGCAGGTCCAGGTCCACCGCCACGGCCGCTGGCCGCGTGTTGCGGACAGCGTCCAGCGCGTCCTCCACCTCGGTGGACACCAGCACCTTGAAGCCCGTGTCCTGCGCCGCGGCCCGCAGGCGCGCGGCATGGTCCGCCAGGTGCGTCACGGCCAGCAGCACCTTGTCTCCAGGCAGGATGGAGTTCCGGTCATCATCGATGTCCATCCGGCTCAGCGAAGACACCCGCGACTCGGAGACTGGCTCCGCGATGGGCACGGGGAGCACCGTGGTGGCCAGCGCGTGGTAGTCCCAGCGCGCGTGCTCCTCCTGCGGACGCTCCGCCATGAAGGCGAGCGGCAGGTAGAGGGTGAAGGCGCTGCCCCTGCCCACGTCGCTCTCCAGCCGGATTTCGCCGCCGAGCAGTCGCGCGATTTCACGGCTGATGGACAGGCCCAGGCCGGTGCCCCCGTACTTGCGGGCGGTGGAGCCATCCGCCTGCTGGAAGGCCTCGAAGATGATTTGATGCTTGTCCTTCGGGATGCCGATGCCCGTGTCCACCACGGTGAAGGCGACCACCGAGGGCGCGGAGGACAACATGGCGTGGTCCGGAGACCAGCCGCCCTTCGCCAGACCGATGTGCAGCGACACCGAGCCGGACTCGGTGAACTTGAAGGCGTTGGACAACAGGTTCTTGAGCACCTGTTGCAGGCGCTTCGCGTCCGTCTCCAGCTCGCCGGGCAGCGAATCCCCCAGGCCGATGTGGAACTCCAACCCCTTCTTGTCCGCCACCTGCCGGAAGGTGCGGTCCACGAACTCGCGCAGGTCGCCGAAGCGCAGCGGCCCCACGTCCACGGCCATGGTGCCGGATTCAATCTTCGACAGGTCGAGGATGTCGTTGATGAGCTCCAGCAGGTCCGCGCCGGACGCGTGAATCGTCTTGGCGAACTCCACCTGCCGCGACGTGAGGTTGCCATCCACGTTGTCACTGAGCGTCTGGCTGAGGATGAGCAGCGAGTTGAGCGGCGTACGCAGCTCGTGGCTCATGTTGGCCAGGAACTCGGACTTGTACTTGGACGTGAGGCTGAGCTGTTCGGCCTTCTCCTCCAGGGCGAGCTTGGCCTGCTCCACCTCGCCATTCTTGCGCTCCACCTCCGTCTTCTGCTCGGAGAGCAGCTTCGCCTTCTCCTGGAGCTCCTCGTTGGTGCTGCGCAGCTCCTCCTGCTGACGCTTGAGCAGCTCCTCCGACTGCTGGAGCGAGGTGGCCTGCTGCTCCAGGCGCTTGTTCGTCTCCGTCAGCTCCTCCTGCTGCTTGCGGAGCTCGTCCGTCAGCGCCTGCGACTGCTTCAGCAGCGCCTCGGTGCGCATGTTGGCGGCAATCGTGTTGAGCACGATGCCGATGGACTCCGTGAGCTGCTCCAGGAAGCCCATGTGGACCTCACTGAAGGTGTGGAAGGAGGCCAGCTCGATGACGGCTTTGACTTCCCCTTCGAAGAGCACCGGCAGCACCACGATGTTGCGTGGCACCTCCTCGCCCAGGCCGGACGCGATGCGGATGTAGCTGTCCGGCACGTCCGACAAGAGGATGGGCTCCTTCTCCAGGGCGCACTGGCCCACCAGTCCCTCGCCGTACTTGAAGGTGTTCGCCAATCCCTTGCGCTGACGGTATGCGTAGGACGCCAGCAGCTTGAGCATCTGGTCGCCGCCGTCCGCGCGCTCGGAGATGTAGAAGACGCCGTGCTGGGCATCCACCAGCGGTGCCAGCTCCGACAGGATGACCTTGGACACCGTGAGCAAATCCCGCTGCCCCTGGAGGACACGGGTGAACTTGGCCAGGTTCGTCTTGAGCCAGTCCTGCTCCGTGTTCTTCCGCGTGGTGTCCTTCAGGTTGCGGATCATCTCGTTGATGTTGTCCTTCAGGGCGGCCACTTCGCCCTGTGCGGACACGGTGATGAACCGCGTGAGGTCACCCTTCGTCACGGCGGTGGCCACCTCGGCGATGGCGCGCACCTGCGTGGTGAGGTTGGCGGCGAGCTGGTTCACGTTGTCCGTGAGGTCGCGCCAGATGCCCGCCGTACCGGGCACACGGGCCTGACCGCCCAGCTTCCCTTCGATGCCCACCTCGCGGGCCACCGTCGTCACCTGGTCTGCGAACACCGCCAGGGTGTCGATCATGCCGTTGATGGTGTCCGCCAGCTCCGCGATCTCGCCCTTCGCGTCCACCACCAGCTTGCGCTTCAGGTCGCCGTTGGCCACCGACGTCACGACTTTGGCGATGCCGCGCACCTGCGTGGTGAGGTTGGAGGCCATGGAGTTCACGTTGTCCGTGAGGTCCTTCCACGTGCCGGCCACGCCCTTCACCTCGGCCTGACCGCCCAGCTTGCCCTCCGTGCCCACTTCACGCGCCACGCGCGTCACTTCCGACGCGAACGAGTTGAGCTGGTCCACCATCGTGTTGATGGTGTTCTTCAGCTCCAGGATTTCGCCCTGCACGTCGACGGTGATTTTCTTCGACAGGTCGCCCTTGGCGACGGCCGTGGTGACTTCCGCGATGTTGCGCACCTGGGACGTCAGGTTCGACGCCATGGAGTTCACGTTGTCCGTGAGGTCCTTCCACGTGCCGGCCACGCCCTTCACCACGGCCTGGCCGCCCAGCTTGCCTTCGGTGCCCACCTCACGCGCCACACGCGTCACTTCCGAGGCGAACGAGTTGAGCTGGTCCACCATCGTGTTGATGGTGTTCTTCAGCTCCAGGATTTCGCCGCGCACGTCCACGGTGATCTTCTTGGAGAGGTCACCGTTGGCCACAGCCGTGGTGACTTCCGCGATGTTTCGCACCTGAGACGTCAGGTTCGACGCCATGGAGTTCACGTTGTCGGTGAGGTCCTTCCACGTGCCACCGACGCCGCGCACGATGGCCTGACCACCGAGCTTTCCTTCCGTACCCACTTCGCGCGCCACGCGCGTCACTTCCGAGGCGAAGGACGACAACTGGTCCACCATCGTGTTGATGGTGTTCTTCAGCTCCAGAATCTCGCCGCGCACGTCCACGGTGATCTTCTTGGAGAGGTCACCGCGCGCCACCGCCATCGTCACCTCGGCGATGTTTCGCACCTGGGACGTCAGGTTGGACGCCATGCTGTTCACGTTGTCGGTGAGGTCCTTCCACGTGCCACCGACGCCGCGCACGATGGCCTGACCACCGAGCTTTCCTTCTGTACCGACTTCCTTCGCAACGCGCGTCACTTCCGAGGCGAAGGACGACAACTGGTCCACCATCGTGTTGATGGTGTTCTTCAGCTCCAGCACCTCGCCCTTGGCGTCGACCGTAATCTTCTTGGAGAGGTCACCCTTGGCGACGGCCGTCGTCACCTCGGCGATGTTTCGCACCTGGGACGTCAGGTTGGAGGCCATGGAGTTCACGTTGTCCGTGAGGTCCTTCCACGTGCCACCGACACCGCGCACGACGGCCTGACCGCCCAGCTTGCCCTCCGTACCCACCTCACGCGCCACACGCGTCACTTCCGAGGCGAACGAGTTGAGCTGGTCCACCATCGTGTTGATGGTGTTCTTCAGCTCCAGGATTTCGCCCTGCACGTCCACGGTGATTTTCTTCGACAGGTCGCCGTTCGCCACGGCCGTCGTCACCTCGGCGATGTTTCGCACCTGGGACGTGAGGTTGGACGCCATGGAGTTCACGTTGTCCGTGAGGTCCTTCCACACGCCAGCCACGCCCTTCACGTCGGCCTGACCGCCCAGCTTTCCGTCGGTGCCCACCTCGCGCGCCACGCGCGTCACTTCCGACGCGAACGAGTTGAGCTGGTCCACCATCGTGTTGATGGTGTTCTTCAGCTCCAGCACCTCACCCTTGGCATCGACCGTAATCTTCTTGGAGAGGTCACCCTTGGCGACGGCCGTCGTCACCTCGGCGATGTTGCGCACCTGGGACGTGAGGTTGGAGGCCATGGAGTTCACGTTGTCCGTGAGGTCCTTCCACGTGCCGCCCACGCCCTTCACCACGGCCTGACCGCCCAGCTTGCCTTCCGTGCCCACCTCGCGCGCCACGCGCGTCACTTCCGACGCGAAGGACGACAACTGGTCCACCATCGTGTTGATGGTGTTCTTCAGCTCCAGGATTTCGCCGCGCACATCCACGGTGATTTTCTTCGACAGGTCACCGTTGGCCACGGCGGTGGTGACATCCGCGATGTTGCGCACCTGCGACGTGAGGTTGGAGGCCATGGAGTTCACGTTGTCCGTGAGGTCCTTCCACGTGCCGGCCACGCCCTTCACTTCGGCCTGACCACCCAGCTTGCCTTCCGTGCCCACCTCACGGGCCACGCGCGTCACTTCCGACGCGAACGAGTTGAGCTGGTCCACCATCGTGTTGATGGTGTTCTTCAGCTCCAGCACCTCGCCCTTGGCATCGACGGTAATCTTCTTCGACAGGTCACCCTTGGCGACCGCCGTCGTCACCTCGGCGATATTTCGCACCTGGGACGTCAGGTTGGACGCCATGGAGTTCACGTTGTCCGTGAGGTCCTTCCACGTGCCGGCCACGCCCTTCACTTCGGCCTGACCACCCAGCTTGCCCTCCGTCCCCACTTCACGCGCCACGCGCGTCACTTCCGACGCGAAGGACGACAACTGGTCCACCATCGTGTTGATGGTGTTCTTCAGCTCCAGGATTTCGCCGCGCACATCGACGGTGATTTTCTTCGACAGGTCGCCCTTGGCGACGGCCGTCGTCACCTCGGCGATGCTGCGCACCTGCGCGGTGAGGTTGGAGGCCATGGAGTTCACGTTGTCCGTGAGGTCCTTCCACGTGCCGGCTACGCCCTTCACCTTGGCCTGACCGCCCAGCTTTCCGTCGGTACCCACCTCGCGGGCCACGCGCGTCACCTCGGAAGCGAAGGCGCCGAGCTGCTCCACCATCCCGTTCACCAGCCGGGCGGTGCGAAGGAACTCGCCTCGGAGAGGACGTCCATCCACTTCCAGGGCCATGGTCTGCGACAGGTCACCCTTGGCCACGGCGCCGATGACGCGGCCCATCTCCGTCGTCGGTTGCACCAGGTCGGCCACCAGCGTGTTCACCGACTCGACGCAGTCGCCCCACGAGCCCAGCGCACCCACCACGTTGCCGCGCTGGGTGATGCGGCCTTCCTTGCCCACCACGTTGCCGATGCGCTCGAACTCACGGGCCATGCGCTCGCTGAGCTCGATGATTTCGTTCAGCGTGTCCGCCACCTTGCCGGCGCTGCCCACCTTGTCCACCGGCATGCGCACGGAGAAGTCGCCCTTGCGGACGGCGGTGAGGACCCGCAGCAACTGGCGCGAGTCGAGCGACTGCGAATCATCCTCCCGGATTCGCGATGGAGGGGGAGCCGCGACAGCTGCACGGCGGGAGGAAACCTTCTTCGTGGCCATATGAGTTCCTGGTCGGTCCCGGGACGGCGAAGCACGGGCTGCCGTCCTGCGGGAATCTCGCAGCTGGAGCGTGTTTTCTCGCGCTTTCGCATACTTGGACCAGTCCCCCCGGGACGCCCGGCTGGCCATCAGGCGACATTCCAGGAGGACTTCGTCCGGCAGCCAACACTGGCTCGGACGCGGCGCTACTCGGTGTGAAAGCCGGTGCGCTCGCTGACGGAGCAGGCGAGCTCAGTGCCGGACGCGGGGCGCGGGCGCGCGGACGCGCACCTGCATCTGCTCGTCTCCGGCCACGACGCTGCTGAGCACCTCGCGCTGCTCCGGTGACAGCCGGGCCACCGCGCGCAACGACGCCACCAGCACCAGGGACTCCAGCGGAGACGGCACGCTGATGCCGTCCGGCCCCGTCTTCAGGGGCAGCGGCAGGCGCGGCGCGCGCCCCGCGGCGGTGAGCGCATCCACGGCATACGAAGGGGACGTGTCCAGCGTGACGGCAATCGCGGGCAGGCTGGTGGCGGCGTCACCCTGGCCACGCGCCTGCATCTCCATCAGCATCTGCAGCGCGCCCGGCTTGAAGTACAGCGCCAGCCCCGCGCGCCCGTCCCCCATGTGGAAGACGCACCCCTCGAAGGTGTGGTTCATCGGCCCGGTGACGGCCACCTCGAAGGGCTGGCTGTCATCCCAATGCGTCCAGGGCCGCGCATCCCAGTACTCCGTCGACGCCTGCACGAAGAGCAGCGCCTTGTCCGAGCCAAGCCCGGACAAGCCTCGCTGCCCCCACGCCACGAAGGTCGCGATGGCCGCGCAGGAAGACAGCGCTTGCGGTGAAGGCTCCGCCACGGCGAGCCCCAGCTCCGCGCCCGCGGCGGCCAGCGCCGGCACGCAGCGCACCTCCGCCGCGTCCACCCCTTCCAGCAGGGCCCGCAGCCCCGCTCCGTCGTCCGATTCGAAGACGGGCGCGGCGGGCTCTCCGGCGTCGGAGATACGCAGATACACCTGGACCTGCGTGTTGCCCTGACTGAGTGGCACGGGGCCCAGCTTGAGCAGATAGAACATGGGGCTCAGCCTTGCTTTCCGTCGAGGGCCTTGCGGACCTGTCGCATCAGCGCGTGGATGTCGAAGGGCTTCTGGAGGAACGGCATGCCAGGATACCGATGCCGCAGCGCGGACACGTCCACTGCGCTCATCCCCATGAGTGACACATCCTTGTAGGCCGGCTCAGCCCGGATGCGCTCGATGAGTGCCGGTCCGTCCAGGACGGGCATCATCCAGTCAGTGAGGACCAGGTCCGGCCGGAGCTCCGCCATCCGCTCCAGCGCCTCACGGCCGTGAGAGGCCGTCAGAACGCGGTAGCCCTCCTCTCGAAGGAGGTCCGCCAGGGCTTCCAGGATGCCCTGCTCGTCATCCACCACCAGGACCGTCTCCATACGGGTGGTACTACTCCTCGAGGTTCGTTCAGAAATGGCCAGTGCCCGGGTGCCGGGCAAGTCCCGTGAGCAGGGTATCCACAGCGACACTGAAGGGGGGCAGCACCTCGATTCCCTGGGGGGTGATGACGAACTCCCTCAGGGTGGGGTCATAGTGGGTGTCACGCATCTTGAAGATGCTCAGCAGCCTGCGCAGGCGGCCTTCGAGCTCGACATGTCTCAAGAAAAAGAGGTTCTCCGCCACAGCGGAAGGACCGACCTCCATCGGGACGTCCAGCACCGGACCGAAGAGCCGCGGTGTCTCCATGCCGAAGAGAGTGGTGGTCCCCGTGCAACGCAGCTCCTGGGTGAGGGCCGCGAAGAACGAATTGATGCGCGCGGGCTCGGGCGAGGACTGTTGCATGGCGCTGAGCCCGTCCACGAACACGCGCTTCACGTTGCGCCGCCGCACGTCCGACAAGAGCTGGTCCGCCAGCACGTCGAGAATGCATTCGGAAGGCGGCTGCCAGATGAGGTTGAGCCGTCCATCCGCCATGGCGCCGCCCAGGTCGATGCCCGCGGATGCCACCTTGCCCAACAGCCGGTTGGGCGGCTCGTAGAAGCCCATGTACAGGCAGTGCTCGCCCTGCTTCAGGCCCTCCGCCAGAAAGCTGCTGCCCAGCAGCGTCTTGCCCGCGCCAGGCGGACCGAGCAGCAGGGAGGTGGACCCTGCCGCCAGCCCCTCCGGGAAGAGCGCGTCCAGGGACGGAACGCCGAAGTGGAGGCGATGGGCGCCCGGGTCCGGCGGCGGCGTGCGCTGCACCCGCGACTCCAACCGGGGGAAGACCTCCAACCCGTCGCTGGTGATGCGGAAGGCGTGGACGCCGTGCAGCGTGGGGCTCCCCCGGAACTTGCGCACTTGCAGCTCGCGCCAGGAGCGCACGCCCTGGGTGCGCTCGCGCAGCTCCAGGATGCCATCCACCATGGTGTATTCCGGATGGACGGCGGGACCGTTGGCGCTGGTGAGCAGCAGCGCCGTGAAGCGCGTCAGCCCGGCGGCGACCTGGAGCTCGTGGATGAACTTCTTGAAGTCGCGGCTGCTGCCGGCCGCCTCCTGCGCCTGCACCAGGCCATCCAGCACCAGGATGCTGGCGTTGTGGTTGCGCACCTCGCGCCGCAAGAGCTCCAGCAACCCCGGCAGCCCGTGCTCCTCCAACGTGCGGAAGCCGCTGACGTAGTAGACGCCCTCGGGCAGCAGCGCCGAGTCGAAGAAGGCCATGTCCCGCATGTTGGCCAGCATGCGAGCGTGGGACTCCGCCAGCAGCGTGACATACAGGCACCGCGCGCCGGCGCGCCCCTGGTGGTAGCAGAGCTGGTTGGCGAAGAGGGTCTTCCCCGCGCCCGGCTCCCCCACGAAGATGTAGACACCCGACGACACGAGACCGCCGCCCAGCACGGCGTCAAGCCCAGGCACGCCAGTCGATACGCGTGCGTCCTGCCGCGCCGGTTGCTCGGAAGAGGACATGATGTCCGTTCCATACCGTAATTCGCCCCAGCGCGCGCCTCGGAATGTGAGAAGAGAACCGCGCGAGCCGTGAACAGCGAAAGGGCCTCAGCTATCGGCGTCCAGCAGGGCGCGCAGGTCGTCGGGAATGGGCATGGGCGTGAGGATGCCCACGTTCGCGCCGCCGGTGTTTCCCAGCGGTGCCCGCCCGAGCCATGAGCCTGGCGCGGCGACCAACAGCCGCACCGCCTGCCCCACCCACTCCGCGGCGTTCCGCCGGCGCCACCCGAACCCCAGCATGCGCCAGTGCACCCGCACGTGAGGGCCCGCGTGGGCCTGGCTGAGGACGTGGGCCCGCTCGAGGTGCTGCCAGGCACGCACATGCTCCGCACGCGACTCCGCTTCATGGGCCTCGCGCAGCTCCGCTTCGAAAGCGGCGCGCAGCTTCGCCTTCATCGACATGGATTCTCCCCGGTCATGTCGCCACCTTCGCGCCACGAAGCCCCCGCCGGCTTGTAAGAACGCGCTATCGCGAAGGCGGGCGCACCCACTCCACCACCCCGGCAATCTCCGAGGGCTTGAGGCCGAAGGTGCGGCGGAAGGCGTGGTTCAGGTGCGCGCTGTCGGTGAAGCCCGCGGCGTGCGCGGCCTCGGTGAGGGACGCGCCTTGTTGCAGGTGCTCGGCGGCCCGGTGCAGGCGCAGCCAGAGGATGTAGGGCCGCAAGGGGAAGCCCACCTGCGCGCTGAACAGATGCGACAGCCGGCCCACCGACAAGCCCACGCGCGGAGCGAGCGTGGCCAGACGCACGTCTTCCTCCAGCGCCTCTGGCAGCAGCCGCAGCAGCTTCTTCACCGCGGGGTGGGTGGGCTTCGCGACGCCCGCTTCGACTTGGAGCTCACGCAGCAGGACCTGCGTCTGCGCCTCGGCCTCCGCCCAGCGCACCGGCAACCGGTCGATGCCACAGGCCCTCAAACGTTCGCCCGCCGCGCCCCACGCGGCCGCGTCCGCGCCAATGCCCAGCGTCGCCAGCCGGCGGCCCACCAGGTCCTCCGCGGGGACGTGGAGCAGGACCGTGGCCAGGGCGCCTTCAACGATGGCGTGCTCGGCGTCCGGAGGAACGACGGCCGCCTGACATTCGACCTCCTGCTGACGGGCGTCGCGCAGGCGCACCGGCGCGTCCAGGGACAGCAGGACCTGAAAGGTGGGGTGGGCGTGCGGGTCCGTTGGAGCGAGCGGCCCCACGTACATCAAGCGCCGGGGGCCGAAGAAGACGCGCCCCAGCCACCGGTCCTCACGGGAAGACGGCACACGGGCGCGGGCGGGGCGAGGAGGCGTCATGGGGCGGGCTCGGTGCACCATCCTCGCATGTCTCCGCCTGCGCATTCCCCGCGAGGAAGCAAGGCCCTGCCCCGGGGCGCCCCGGCCTGCCCGGTTCCGGAGATTCGGCGGACGATGCACCCCTGGCCGTAAGGGGCCGGTGGCGCCCGGCTCCCCGGGTGTATTGATTGAAGAAGGTCCGAGACACGGGAGAGCCCCGCTCCAGGGGAGGGAGCGCGCCATGGAGGAGAGGGAGCCGGGCCTCGACGCAGCCGGGGACATCAGCCCGCCTGCCCGGGGTGGACATGACGCGCTGGTCGACAATGTCGACGGCATCGTCTGGGAGGCAGACCCCTGCGTCCGCTTCATCTTCGTGAGCAAGCAGGCGGAGCGGCTGCTCGGCTATCCGGTGGAGCAGTGGCTCACGGAGCCTCACTTCTGGATAGAGCACCTGCATCCAGACGACCGGGGCTGGGCCTCCACCTACTGCCACTCCGCGGTGGAGCAGTGCCTTCCCCACGAATTCGAATACCGGATGCTGGCCGCGGACGGCCGCGTCGTCTGGCTGCGTGACATCGTCACCGTGCTGTCCAAGGACGGCCGCGCCCACCGGCTTCAAGGCGTCATGGTGGACGTCACCGCGCAGCATCAGGCCCAGGAGCGGCTGGAGCAGACGGTGTCCCTGCTGGAGGCCACGCTCGACTCGACGGCGGACGGACTGCTGGTGGTCGACCGGGACGGACACATCACCGCCTGCAATCGCCAATTCGAGCAGCTCTGGGGACTGACGGGACTGGCGGCCTGCACGCACGACGCGACGCTGCTCGCGGCCGTGCGCGAGAAGTTGAAGACCCCGGACGCCTTCTTCTCGCGGGTCCAGTCCCTGTACGAGGAGCCAGGCCGGGAGAGCTTCGACATCATCGAGCTGCGCGACGGCCGCATCCTGGAGCGCTACTCCCTGCCCCAGCGGCGGCGCGGGCTCATCACCGGCCGCGTCTGGAGCTTCCGCGACATCACCGAGCGCGTGCACGCACAACGCACGCAGGAGCGGCTGCTGGCCGAGGCGCACGAGGCCATTCGCGTGCGCGACGACTTCCTCTCCATCGCCGCCCACGAGCTCAAGACGCCCCTGACGCCGCTGCGCCTCCACCTGGAGCTGCTGAAGCGGACGCTGGCGGCCAGGGAGCCCATCGCGCCCGAGCGCGTGGACAAGGCCATGGCGCAGGTGGACCGCCTGTCCGCGCTGGTCAATGATTTGGTGGATGCCACCAACGTGGAGGCGGGCCGGCTGAAGCTGCATCGCGAGCCCGTGTCGCTCCTGGAGGTGGCGAACGAGGCGTGCTCGGAGTTCCGCGGCATCAGCGCGGAGCATGCCTTCATGTGCGAGCTCCCCCAGGAGGACCTCCTGGTCATGGGCGACCGGGGCCGGCTGTCGCAGGTGCTGGCCAACCTCCTGGAGAACGCCGTCAAATACAGCCCGCTGGGCGGCACCGTGCGCGTCTCCCTGTCTCACGTGGACGGCAACGCCGTGCTCAGCGTGGCGGACGGTGGCATCGGCATCTCCCGGGAGGAGCAGGCGCACCTCTTCGGCCGCTTCTTCCGCGCGAGCAACGCGCCCGTATCCGGCTTCGGGGGCCTGGGCCTGGGGCTCTACATCTGCCGGGACATCATCGAACGGCACGGCGGTCACATCTGGGTGGACAGCGAGCTGGGCCGAGGCTCCACGTTCCATGTCTCGCTGCCCCTGCTGGCCGCGACGGCGCAACGGGAGGCCCGGCCCTGACGCGGCTCACCGCAGGACCGAGCCACTGCTGAGCCGCGACACGGCGCCGTGCAACATGCCCAACTGGCGGGGCACCCGTTCGAGCAACGCGCCGAAGACGGGGTCATCCGTCTTGCACGACACCTTCAACGGCGGCAGGGGCGGCGGCACGCGCCGGTCCATGAGCGCGTCCGCGAGCTCGTCGAGCGTGCGCCCCGCCTGGTGCGCCAGCTGCTTCAACTGGTCGGGAACCTCCGCCTCCGGCCGCTCCATGCCCAAGGCCGTCACCACGGTGGCGAAGCGGCGCGCATAGGTGATGACGGCCATGCCTGACTCGAGCTGCTGGGGCGGGCCGTGGTACTCGGCGGTGAGCCGCTCGAAGGAGGCCTCCGCGTCCAGCAGCGCCAGACTGAAGGTGCGCCGCGCGGCGCCCACCTCGGGCCGGGTGCCGCTGCGCCGGGAGATGACCTCGCGCAGGTATTCACCATCCGCGCGTAACGCGGTCGCCGCGGCTTCCGGGAAGCGGCGGCGCTCCGGCATGGGCCACAGCAGCCACGCGCCCGTCAGCGCCAGCGCGCAGGCCACCAGCACGCCCAGCGCGCGCTGGCCAGCGAGGCTCCAGTCCCCCGAGCCCAACGTGGCCAGCAGCAGGTAGTCGGGCGTGAGCAGGACCTGGAAGGCACCGAAGTTGATGGGCAGGAGGGACACCGACACCGCCGTGAGCAGGACGATGACGGCGAGCAGCGCGGAGGGAGAATGCACGCGCGTGGCAATCACCGCCGCCAGACATGCGCCCAGCAGCGTCCCGCCGACGCGCTGGAGCGCGCGCTCCTCCGTGATGGCCGAATACGGTTGGAGGATGGCGATGACGGTGAGGCTCACCCAGTGGGCGTCGCGGATGCCCAGCGCCCGCGTCACCACCAGCGCCGCCGTCGCCACCAGCCCCACGCGCAGCGCGTGCCGGAAGACGAGCGAGTCGGAGCGGAGGTGGTCGCGAAGCGGGGCCAGCCACGAGCGCGCGTGCCGAGGCTCCTGGCCCACCACGCTCCGCCCGCGGTCGGACACCGGGTCGCCATGGAGCAGGCCCGCGGCCGTCTCGTGCGCCACTCCTGCCAGCTCCCGAAGCTTCCCGAAGAGCGCCTCCACGTGGAGGGACAGCGGGTCCTCGCGGTTCCGGATGTCTGGAGCGGGCCGGTAGCGCCGTCTGCGCGAGCGAGGCACCAGCCGGGGCGCGCGCGGGACGCCTTCATTTCGCTCACGCACCAGCACCTGCTCCACCCAGCTCGCCATGGCCGCGTAGGCGTCACACAGCGAGTCCACGCGCGCGCGCAGCGGCAGGAAGCGGGGCTCGCGCACGGCCGCCTCCATGGCCTCGGCCAGGGCGATGAGCTGGGAGGACATCGGCTCGCACGTCTCGAGCAACACGAGCAGGTGCTCGCCGCGCCGGGACCTGCCCAGGTGGGTGCCGCGCATGGCCCCCAGCGTGGCGCGCGCCTGCTCCATGAGGGGCCGCACGCTCATGTGCCGCTCCGCGGCCTCCACCCACTCCTGGGAGCTGGCGCCCTCGCGCGACAGGCGGCCCAAATCCCAGCACGCCTCCGCCAGCTCCCCGTACACGCGCGCGATGGCCCTCCGCGCCGGGCGGTAGGGCCGCAAGGGCCACAGCACCAGGGACAGCGTCATGGCCCACAGGCCGCCGAAGAGCAGCCAGAAGGCGCGGGCCAGCGCGGCATCCACCCCCACCGCGGGCGCGCCCAGCGACACGACGAAGATGACCGCGAGCTGCCCTCCGACGGAGCCCGCCGTCTCTCCGTAGCTCCGCGCGAAGGCCGCCGCCGTCACCCCCAGCCACATCAGGGATACGTCCAGCCACGGCATGGACCCGCCCGGCGCGCCCAGCGCTCCCACCAGGGCCCCCAGCAGCGTCACCGCGCCCAGCTCCTTCGCACGCGTCCGGTACGAGCCGCCCTTGTCGGCCAATGACACCAGGAGGCCGGTCAAGCCCCCCCAGCCCGCGTCCTTCACGCCCAGCAGGAACGCGAGGACCAGGGGGACGGAGGTGGCCAGCGCGGTCCGCAAGCCCGCGCCAATGGCGGGCTTTCCTGGCCGGACGCGGAGGACGGAGCGCAGGTGTCTCAGCAGTCGGCGCATCCTGGAGCGTTGACACCGTGCGGCGCGGAAGGAACCTCCGCCCTCCCTCTCCGGGCACCCCTGCGGCCAGGGGAGCCTGCGTGCCCGGGCTCGTGCGGACAGGGCCCGCGACGGGATTGCGCCGCCGGCGCGCCGCACATGCCGTAACGTGCCGGCCCTGCCAAGGAGCGACACCTCGTGGAGACCCTTGTCCGAATCGCGGAGAGCCTCGGCCGCTTCTCTTCGCGCTTCGTCCCCAGCGCGTTCGCCATCGCCGTCCTGCTCACGCTGCTCACCATGGCGCTGGCCACCGGCTGGGCCGGCGCCGCGCCGCCCGCCGTGCTGGACGCCTGGGGCGGCGGCTTCTGGGAGCTGCTCGGCTTCTCCATGCAGATGGCGCTGGTGATGTTCACCGGCTACCTGCTGGCCCTCACCGGCCCCGTGCGCGCGTTGCTGGAGCGCGCGGCGCGGGTGCCACGCACGCCCCGGGGTGCGGCGGCGTGGATGGCCTTCGTCTCCATGGCCCTGGCCTACGTCAACTGGGGGCTGTCCCTGGTGGCCAGCGCCATGCTCGTGCGCTTCATGGTGAAGCGCCGGCCGGACGTGGACTACCGGCTGCTGGTGGCGTGCGCGTACTTCGGCCTGGGCGCCACCTGGCACTCGGGCCTGTCCGCCTCCGCGCCGCTGCTGGTGGCCACGCCGGGCCACTTCCTGGAGAAGAGCCTGGGCGTGCTGCCCATCGACAGGACGCTCTTCTCGCCCTTCAACATCGGCCTCACGCTGGCCGTGGTGGCGGGGCTGACGCTGCTGGCGTGGGTGCTGCATCCGAAGCCGGAGAACACCGTCCGCGTGGACCCGGCGGTGCTGGAGTCCCTGGGTGACTTCACCCCGCCCCCGCGCTCCGCCGAGCGCAGCTTCGCCTCGTGGCTGGACCACTCGCGGCTGCTCAACACCGTCATCGGCATCCTGGGGCTCGTGTGGCTGGCGCGGCACCTGTGGATGAATGGCGGCTGGCGCGCGCTCAACCTCAACGTGGTGAACTTCACCTTCCTGGTGCTGGCGGTGCTGCTGCACGGCACCCCCGCGCGGCTGCTCAAGGCCAGCGAGGAGGCCGGCACCGTGCTGCACGGCATCGTCCTCCAGTTCCCGCTGTACGCGGGCATCTACGGCATCTTCAAGGCCACCGGCCTGACGGAGCGCATCGGCGAGCTGTTCGTGTCGCTGTCCACGCGCGAGACGTTCCCCGCCATCGTCTACCTGTACAGCGGCGTGGTGAACTACTTCGTCCCCTCCGGCGGCTCGAAGTGGGCCATTGAAGCGCCCTACCTCCTGGACGCCGCGACGCGGCTGGGAGTGGCGCCGGAGAAGGTGGTGCTGGCGTATGCGTGGGGCGACATGGCCACCGACCTCATCCAACCCTTCTGGGCGCTGCCGCTGCTGGCCGTGGCGCGCTTGGAGTTCAAAGAGCTCCTGGGATTCCTGCTGGTGGCCTTCCTCGTGTACCTGCCGCTGGTGACGCTGGCCTTCTTCCTCTTCGGCTGAGCGGCGACGCGGGCTGTGGTAGACCCAGCATGGCAAGGCGGGCCTGGGGGCCTGTCACATCACGAGAACGAGGGGACTTGAGATGGCGAAGATGCTGACGCGGGGCCTGCTGTGCGCGGTGCTGGGAATGTCGCCGGTGGCCATGGCGCAGGACGCGGAGCCCGCCGCCGCACAGGTGAAGGCGCCGGACGCGAACGCGGTGCGTGACACCTGGAACTACTTCTACAAGGGCCAGGGCCAGGGCCCCGTGCTGGTGGAGGCCAAGGTCTGCACCGAGGTCGCCAAGGAAGGCCCCAACAAGTACGAGTGCACCGCGGAAGTCGGCCCGGAAGGCATCAAGGCCGGCACCAGCGTGATGCTGTGGCAGGCCTACCTGGTGCCGCAGGGCGACTCCGTCGAGGACAT
This sequence comes from Myxococcus sp. AB036A, assembly GCF_006547355.1. Taxonomy (NCBI): domain Bacteria; kingdom Pseudomonadati; phylum Myxococcota; class Myxococcia; order Myxococcales; family Myxococcaceae; genus Myxococcus; species Myxococcus sp. AB036A. Next base: position 49,236 of record NZ_VHLC01000066.1, read on the forward strand.
CATGGTGCAGTCGAAGCAGGGCACCGTCGTCCGTGAGACGAAGGACGTGAAGATCAAGGGCGAGGGCTGGCGCGCGCGGCAGTGGACGGGCCTGCGGCTGAACAAGCCTGGCGCCTGGACGGTGTCGGTGCTGCGCGGGGACCAGGTGTTGAAGGAGATTCAGGTCAAGGTGCTCTGATTCACCCCTGAAGCAGGTGGAAGCACCTCAGCGCCCGCCAGCGGCCCTCAGGCCACCTGGCGGGCGTTTGCGTTGGTGCACCCGGCACACACCTGCCCCCAAGGCCGGGCAGTCCGTCGTTTTTCCCCCGACGTTCCCTGTCGGACAGGGAGTTTTTTCAGCGCACCCGACACCCGCCTCTGCCCCGAGGGCAATGTTCCGTCCGTCTCCAGAGGGGAGCCGCCCCGCCACGGCGTCTGGCAATGCCCTTGCACAAGAGGTTCTCCGGTTGAGGGGCAGGGGGTTGTCGGGGC